>JAYVSP010000538.1:0-5718 GCA_043775215.1 Planctomyces sp.
GTCTCCCGAAGACCACATCGAAGCCGGATCAGAAGGGAGACCTACGGTCCAGCGAGGCGGCGGGGTCGGGAGACCCGCGCCCAGCGCAGACGCCATCGAATGACCGAAGTCTGGCGACTTCGGCTACGTCAGCGTTGAAGGAACTCTTCATTGATGGGACCGGCATTGGTGACGATGGGTTGCCGTTGCTGGCGAACTTCCCGTCGTTAGCGCATCTGGACGCGAGCCGCACGCCGATCAGCGGTGCGGGTTGGGAGACGCTCGCGCCGTTGCCTCGGTTGCGAATGCTGGCCACTTCGAGCCAAGTCGGTGACGCCGGACTGCGGCGCATCGTCGAGCAATGTCCTGAACTCCGCGAGCTGTCGTTGTGGGACGAGTCGATTGTCGATCTGACTCCCATCGTCCCACTGACGCGACTCCGCTGGCTGCATGGTTCCGCCTCGAACATGCTGAGCGAAGCCGGGATCAACACGCTGCTCAAGCTGCCGCTGCTGGATGAACTGCATGTGAGTCGCCCGGACGCACCGAGTTTGGAGCGACTGCGGCAATCGGGGCTGAGACTGACGCGACTGCATCTCCGGCATCAGGGTGTCGGATTACCAAACAGCGAGTCTTGGGCCTCCGTCACCGCGATGACCGAGCTGCATGACCTCCAGATCAGCGACGACATCGCCGTCGATGGCCCCGCGCTGCAACGCCTCGCGAAGATGCCCCGCTTGCAAACGCTCAGCATCCGTAGCCGAACTCGTGAGAGTTCGGACGGAAACGACACGATCGCGCCGAATCCCCGAAGTCTCACGACTTCGGCTACGCAAGAAGACATCGCCACATTCCGCCGCGCTCGTCCTGAGATCGAATTCCGCATCGACGGCCAGAGCTTCCCCGCGCTATCCGACTGGCCGGGGAAGTTTGAAGGGAGCACGAGCATCGCCGACTGGACCGAGTTGGGCGAAGGTGCCCCCGCTCCGGCCATCGGGACGTTCTCGCCTGAAGTCGCGAAGCAGCGACAAGAGGAATGGGCCAAGCACCTCAAGCAGCCCGTCGAAGTCACGCTCGACGTAGCTGAAGTCGTGAGACTTCAGACGGAACGCCCGAAGCCCGCACCACCGAAGGACGGAACTCTCACGAGTCCCGCTACAAAGCCCGCGACTCCAACGATCATGAAGTTCCGGCTCATCCCGCCGAGCGAAGCAGTCGTCAACTTCGGCACCTCCTGGAATTGGGCAGTGAAAGCGCCGGAACAACTCGCGCTGCAACGAGTCGAACAGCCGTACTACCTGGGCACCACCGAAGTCACCGTCGGCCAATTCAAGCAGTTCGTGGAAGCCACCGGCTACGTCACCGACGCCGAGCGATTGAAGATCGGCCGCAACCTGCAATTCCAACTCGACCCCAACGTCACCTGGAAAACGCCGGGCTACGCGATCACCGATGACCTGCCCGTGAACATCATCAGCCCCGCCGACGCGCAAGCGTTCTGCGCGTGGCTGAATGAAGCCCGTAGGTTGGGCACTCCTGCCCGACTTCCTGCGAGCGATGACGATCTCTCGAAGGGCGAAGACAAGGCCAAAGAAAAGACGGGCAAGAGTGCCCATCCTACGGCGATCGTTTATCGCCTGCCGACGGAGCTGGAATGGGAACGCGCCTGCCGCGCGGGTGGCGCGGGCGACTACGGCTTCGCGGGGAACGCTCCAGGCGTGCTCGAATACGCTTGGCTCAAAGAGAACACCGAGGGCAAACCGACTCCCGTTCAACCAGTCGCCACCAAGCGTGCCAATCCGTTTGGACTCTACGACGTCTTGGGCAATGTCTGGGAATGGCCGACGACCGGCACCGGACTCGTTCGCGGAGTCGTTGGGGTCGGCTTCGATAACGACGTGAGCAGCATCTCGCACCCGTTCGTCCCCGGCACGCAATATGTCCAACCCAACGTCGGCTTCCGCGTGCTGCGGCAGGTTGAGCCGTCTCCGGCGGTCGCGCCGCCGAAGTTTGCCGAGCAACCAGTGCTGGTTCCGCGTCACACGCCGCTCGGTCCGCAAGCCAACGTCACCCGCCCCACGCCGATCCCCGGCCTCCGCAGTTGGACCATCGAACTCGCCGGTCATCAAAGCCATGTCACGTCCATTGCCTGGAGTCCGCAGGGAGACTTGATCGCAACCACCTGCGCCGACATGACCGTTCGTCTCTGGGACCGCAACGGGAATTTGAAGTCGATCCTGCTCGGCCATGCTGGAGGACTTCAAAACGGTCGTACCGTCAGCTTTTCGGCCGATGGAACTCGGCTCGCAACCGTGGACATGTCCAACGATATGGCTCGTCCCAGCACGCTGCGGATTTGGGAGGTGAGCGGTTCAACCACCGACCGTCGCCAAAGTCGTGAGACTCCGGATGCCCCGCCATCAGCCCCCGAACTTTCACAAGTTCGGCTACTCGCCAGTGTGCCGCTGCGCGGCTGGGGCTGGGAAGTTGTATGGTCGCCTGATGGTCAGAAACTTGCCTACGCGGGACCGTCTACGGGGTTTGAAATCATGGATCTTGCCACGGGACAGGCGAGTCCGTTGCAGATCGACGCGCATTCGCTCGCGTGGTCAGCCGACAGCCGGACGTTGTGTGCGCCAGAGAAATGGCTGCCCACGCTGTTCGATGTCGCCAGCGGTGAGAAGCTCGCGACATTGACCGCGCCCGATGCCAAACCCGACGAAGCGTTGGCGAGTCGTGTCGCGTGGTCACCTGACGGTCGCTGGCTCGCCGGAGCGCAAGGCAAGCAAGTCCGCATCTGGGACGCCGCCACGCGAAAGCATCTGCGGACGATGTCCATCGAGTTCGACGCGGTTTCACTCGCTTGGCACAAAGACAGTCAGCTTCTGGCAATCACTACCGGTGACGGAGGGAAGTCGTATGTTCTCAACACAAAGAGCGGTGAGATCGCAGCGCAGTCACCGCACATCGGCAATACGCCTGACATCGCCTGGTCTCCCGACGGTGCCGAGTTAGTGGTTCACTCAGGCGTGCTGCATTTCCTCGACGGCAAGACAGGCAAGCTGCTGCGCAGCGGTTTGGAACGCGGGCAGAACCACTTTGATCGAGAACAGCCCACGTTCCTGTCGGCGGATGGCCAGCGCTTTTATGCGAAGCACGATGCGCGTTTGGAGTTCGATGCCGAGACCGGACAGTTGCTCGAACGCCGAAAAACACCGAATAGGTATTCGGTGGCCACAGCCCCCGACGAACGCTGGTGGGCATACTCAAAGAGCGAGACCGAATTGGTCATCGAACCGAAACGCTTTGATCGTGATCCCGCGACAATCAAGACGCCGGGTATGAATTGGTACTGGCGGTCTGATCCCTCCGGCGAGCGGATCGCGCAGGCGTTCGGACAGCAAGTGCTGATCTGGGATGCGTCCACGGGCCAGCCGCTCGGCACGCTGCCACATCCGGCCAAGCTCTGGTCGTTTGAGTGGTCCCCCAATGGCCAACAACTCGCCACGGCTGCGGACGACAAGACGATCCGCGTGTGGGATACCAAGCAGCACAAGCTCACCGCGGAGTTCAAACAGTTCCCGCAAGAACTTGGCACGTATTATTACCATCGTCATGGTTCCCCGATCCTCGCCTGGACGCGAGACGGTCGCAGCCTCTGGATTCCGCTCGGCCAACATGCCGGGCTGCTCGACCTGAGCACGGGGCGTGTCGCGCCCGTCGAGAATTTTTCCAACGGCAACGCCGTCGGTTCACTGACGCTGGCCTCCGACGGCGACCGACTGCTTGTCCGAGAAAGTGAGCGAACATTCCTCCGCGACCGCGACGGCTCCCGCCAATTGCTCGGCCAGCATCTGGGCATCCGCCCGCAATGGCACCCGGACTCCCGCCGCTTCCTGAGCGGAAATAATGATTACGGTCTCTTCGGCGTGCGCGGCTTCGATGTCACCACGCGGCAACGACTGGGAACGCTGTGGCCGGTCCTCACCGACCACCACTGGCTCTGCATCGGCCCCACCGGCCACTACCGCGGCAGCCCCAACGTCGAAGACCACATCGTCTACGTCGCCCAACTCGACAACGGCAGCCACCTCACGCTCTCTCCCGCCGAATTCGCCAAACGCTTCGCCTGGCAGAACGACCCAGAAAAAGCCACGCTGCTAAAACTGTCGGACGAGCAGTAGGACACGGATTTCACGGAAGACACGGAGGAAGGCAGAAGAGATGGCAGAGCGAAAAGAACGAATGCAATTGGCGATACGTTCCAGGGTTTTCGAGTGAATCGGTGGCAAGAATTACTGGCCTTGCTTCAAATCAAATCCGTGTCCTCCGTGTGTTCCGTGTCCAACCCACTCTCCGAAAGGAACTGCCATGTCCGACAATAAATTCCAAGGGAAGCATTCCGACATCACCGACCTGATCATCAACGCCTTCTACAAAGTGCATCGGAAGCTGGGTTACGGGTTCAGCGAGAAGGTCTATGAGAATTCGCTGGCCATCGAACTCCGTAAGGCGGGATTGCAGGTCGCTCAGCAGGCAGAGATCGAAGTCTTCTACGACGGAGCGACTGTCGGCACTTACTTCGCCGACGTGATCGTGAACGGCGTCGTGATGCTGGAACTCAAAGCGGCCAAACAACTGGCGGACGAACACGAAGCCCAATTGCTGAACTACCTGAAAGCCACGCAGATCGAAGTCGGCCTGTTGCTGAACTTCGGGCCGACGGCTGAACTCAAACGCAAGGTCTTCGACAACGACCGGAAAGGTTCACTGGAATGGGTTCAGGCATGAAATGGGACACGGATTTCACGGAAGACACGGAGAAGGACTGAGCGAAATGAACGAGTCCATTTCGCATTGCGTTCGAGGGTTATGGGGTGAATCGGTGGCAACAATGACTTGTACTTGGCTGGCATCAAATCAAATCCGTGTCCTCCGCGTGTTCCGTGTCCAACCCTACGTCGCCCAACGCTTCGCCTGGACGAACGACCCGGACAAAACTACGTTGCTCAAGTTGCCAGAATGAAAGGGACCATGATGCAAAAAGAATGGAAGCTCGTCGTCGAGAGACATGCGGATGGCTTCGTCGCGTACCCGTTGGGGTTGAAGGGCGTGGTCGTCGGTGAAGGTGATTCGGCCGAGGACGCGGTGTCGGATGCCAAGTCGGCCATTGCCTTCCACATTGAAACATTCGGGCCAGAGGTCTTCGACGAAGAGGAAGAAGATGCGGTGTTGGAAGCGTTCGTGACCGAAACGGGAGTGACGATCTGATGGCGAAGTTCCCGGTCGATCCGCCGCTTAATCGTGTTCTCGCGGCGATGGCTCAACTGGGTTTTCAGGTCGTCCGCGAGGGCAATCATATTTCGTTGGCCCGGTTGAATGACGACGGAACTCAAACACCGCTGACCATTCCCAATCATCGAACGCTCAAACGATCGACACTGAGAACCATCCTCACTCAATCCAGAATTTCGCGCGATGAATTTCTGGATGCCTACGAAGATGGCTGACCGCCTGCAATGGCATTCCGACGCGCGCTGCTTCCTGAGCGGAGCTGACCTCTTCGGCGTGCGCGGCTACGATGTCACCACGCGGCAACGACTGGGAACGCTGTGGCCGGTCCTCACCGACCACCACTGGCTCTGCATCGGCCCCGTGTTATTTTTCTTGAGGGCCACTACCGAGGCAGCCCCAACGTCGAAGACCACATCGTCTACGTCACCCAACTCAACGACGGCA
>JAYVSP010000539.1:0-2398 GCA_043775215.1 Planctomyces sp.
AACGAAGACCCAAACCTTCCGCTCCCAAACCGGATTCCTAAAGTAAGTGCCATTGGGCTGACGCCGGCTGACGTCTTGCTGCTTTCAACCCGTGATTCAAGTCTTGAAGACGCACTTGGACGACCGCACTAAAAACCCTGGAGGGCGGCTTCCAAGTTTTCTTTCATATCGAAGAGCTTATTCAGTTTGGTAATGACGAAGACTTCATAGATGTCCGGACGAACGTTGCACAGCCGCCATTTGCCCTTCGCGGCCTTCACCTTTTTATCCATCCGAATCAGGTGATCGAGCGCGGCGCTCGAAAGGTATTCGACGTTTGAGAAATCCAGCACAATTTTTTGCCGAGCATCCTCTTCGACCAAGGCAAAGAGTTGTTTCCCGATGATCTGGATGTCGCCCTCATCGACGATCCTCTCATTGGTGAACTTCACGACTGTGACATCGCCGATATCTTCTATGTACAGCCATCGTTTTCCAGTGCCCATAGCCTAGTTCCATTGGCCCTTGAATACCGCACAATGAGTCGGATGATGTTCGTCGACAGAAACAGTGTCAAATCGCTCCCGCCCCAATGCGGGATCCGCCTCCCTCAAATCCGAAGGGCAGGTCGGCCGCTAAGGACCGGCACATCAATAACTGTCGTAGCCGAAGTCGCCAGACTTCGGATCTGGAACTCTGGCGAGTTCAGCTACATCTGACAGTTATTTCTGCGCCGGCCGCTAAGTTGTGTCGCGGCTCTCTTAGCATCCAACCGGCCTTCGGGCGAGCGGCTGGATAACGGATTCTGTCGCCCCATAGAATTAAGGCCAAGTGCGGTCGTTGCCGACTTGTTTAGATCTACCAGCGGTCGTGCCCGAGTGCGTGATCCGCCTGACAGATTTGTCAGTCTGGATGTTGCGGTGGTCAGGAAGAATAAACGCTGAACGAGGACTCATTGTGGTGGCGAAGGCTTGGAGTGGGCGGTTTCAAGAGGCGACGGATGTTCGCGTCGAGTTGTTCACGGAGTCGATCAGTTTCGATCACCGGTTGGCCGATGCTGACATCACCGGCTCGCAGGCGCATGCGCGAATGCTGGCTAAGGTTGGTCTGCTGACGGCGGCCGAAGGCGAGCAGATCGTCACACAACTCGAAGACATTCGCGGGGTGATCGCTCGCGGCGAGATGCCCTTCCACACGGAGTTGGAAGACATCCACATGCACATTGAGGGGGAGCTGATTCGTCGCCTGGGTGATGTGGGCCGCAAGCTGCACACCGGCCGCAGCCGCAACGATCAGATCGCGACGGACCTGAAGCTTTTCGTGCGTGAGGCGATCGAGCAAATCGACGGCTTGCTGGTGAATCTGCAACGGGCGTTTCTGTCGCGGTGCGAGCGAGACCTCGACGTCGTACTGCCTGGATACACGCACCTGCAACGCGCGATGCCGGTGCTCGCGCCGCATTTTTGGCTGGCCTACTGCGAGAAGTTCGAGCGGGACCGGCAACGGCTGGCCGATTGCTTGAAACGGGTCAACGTTTCGCCGCTGGGAGCGGCCGCGCTGGCCGGCACGTCGCTGCCGATCGACCGCCACGAGTCGGCTCGACTGCTCGGTTTTGCCGATGTCGCGCGGAACAGTCTCGATGTCTCCAGCGATCGCGACTTCGTGTTGGAGTTCGTTTTCAGCCTGTCTCTGATCGCCACGCATTTGTCGGTCTGGGCGGAAGAGTGGATCATTTGGTTCTCGACCGAGTTTGGGTTCCTCAAGCTGCCCGAGGCGTTCACCACCGGTTCGTCAATCATGCCTCAGAAGCGAAACCCGGACGTGCTGGAACTGATCCGCGGCAAGTCGGCCCGCGTGATGGCCTCGCTGACACAGTTGCAGTTTCTCGTGAAGGGGCTGCCGTTGGCCTACAACCGAGATTTGCAAGAAGACAAGCTCGCGCTGTTCGCTGCCTTCGACACAACCGCCGCTTGCCTGGACCTGGCGGAACCGTTGATCGCTCAAGCCGAGTTGAATCGCGAGCGGATCGCCGCGCGGCTGGAGGAAGGGTTCCTCGATGCCACCATGTTGATGGAGTACTTGATCGGCAAAGGGGTGCCGATGCGTTCGGCTCACGAAACGGTAGGCAAGCTGGTCGCGCTGTGCGAATCGCGAGCGTGCCGGTTGTGCGACGTGCCGCTGACCGATTTGCAGTCGGCGTGTGCCCAAATCGCAGCCGACGTCAGCGGCGTCCTAGGGACCGCGAACGCAGTCGCGGCCTTGTGCAGCTTCGGTTCGGGAGGCCGTCAGCCGGTGCTCGATCAAATGCAATATTGGCATGAGCGGCTGAAAGCAGAAGACACTTTGACGCATTGAAAAATGGCTGACACTAACGAATTCCAGGCGTAAGCCTGAAGATCTCCAGAACGAAGGGGTCGGG
>JAYVSP010000540.1:0-3942 GCA_043775215.1 Planctomyces sp.
TGCGCTGTTGTCCTGGCCCAAAGGGCCAAGACTCGAAAGCCCAGGGCAGAGCGGAGCGGCGTCAGCCGCGTAGCGCCGCCCTGGGTTTGACGGACAAAAAGTGGCGAGCCCTGTAGGGGCGAAACAAATGGATGTCTTTGGCCTACGTGGAGTTTCGCCCTTTCAGGGCTTCTTATTGTTTTTCTATTCGTCACCCAGGGCTTCACTCTGGGCTATCGAGTTGTACCCCTTTTGGGCGAAAAACAAGACTGCGCAACTTCAAAAAGCGGAAGCGAGCATGCTACTTACATCGCCGGCTTAGGCTTCGAGTGAGTCGACATGCAAATCAGAGCGGCGAATCTTTGGAATCGCTGAATTTGCCAGAATTCAGATGCAGATCATAGTCACACCAGCTTTTGGAAGTGCTTGATGACCTTCCCACCTGTAAATGTATTGTCACCCCCATCATCAAACGTGTCCGAATGATTGCCACCGTCGGCGGTGAATTTGCCATCAAATGTGCTCCCACTGACAATGAGCGAGTCTTTATGGTCACCGAGTTTTACATTCGTGATTCCACCGACGATGATGGTGTCGAGAGTCACTTTGTCGGATGCGGTCCCCGTACTCACGGAAAGGTCTCCACCGGCCTCGCTGTTACCAATGTGGCTGTCGCTGATGCTAACGGTGTCTTGACCAGATCCGGTATTGATGGACAAATCGCCTTCAAATGTGCTCCCACTGACAATGAGCGTGTCTTTATGGTCACCGAGTTTCACATTCGTGATTCCACCGACGATGATGGTGTCGAGTGTCACTTTGTCGGATGCGGTCCCCGTGCTCACGGAAAGGTCTCCACCGATCGTGCCTTCGCCTCCTATAAAGTCAACGACGTCTTGACCAGATCCGGTATTGACGGACAAATCGCCTTCAATGTCGAGGTCGACGACGGTCACCGTATCTTTGCCCTTTTTCGTATTAACGGTGATGTCCGTCACATCGGTAAAGCTTTCGGTTGTCCCATCATGGGTCACGTCAACTTTGCTTGGATCCGTTCCCGTGATTGTTACGTTGTCGTTCGATTTCGCACCCGATGAATCACCAGTGATGGTTAATTGGCCCCCGTCCTGTATCACCGAAACTGTTGGGACAATGCGGACCTCCAACTGCTCGATGCCAAATGAAGATCGACGGTTTCGTTTTCGGGGGCTGAAGAACATGGTCGCGGTCTCCTGATAAAGTGATGACCAATTGGCAAACGAGTCGTCACCATCGAGACCATCTCGAACGGGCACGACCCGCATGAGCTGTCGGCGTCTCATCGTGACTCAAGAACGCGTCAGCCCAGATCCAGCGAGGGCAGAATCTATCCCGCCTAAACATGTTGTCAATCAACCTGCGCACATCCATTACATCGCTAGTGCCGGTAGGACCAAAACTAGCAGCGAGGACCGCGTTGGCTTGAGTGACTCGCAGGAACAGATTACGACTGGCCCAGTTGATGAGTCACAACAGAAATCAGAACTGACTCTCGTTTGAAATGACTGACCCAGGGAAACGGCCAATGTACCGACCATTACTTCGCGTCATCGTCGCTTTGAGTTTTCTTGGAAATGGAATCGCGTTGCCAGCCGACGCCCTGCGGCCAATTGAGGCCGACATTCTGCTGACCGGCGGGACAGTATTCGATGGCAGCGGCGCGGATGGCCGGATCGGTGATGTGGCCATCAAAGCGGATCGCATCGTCGGCGTTGGACGTTTCGAGCGGACGTTGGCGAAGTGGGTGATCGACTGCAAAGGACTCATCGTCGCACCGGGCTTCATCGACTTGCACAATCACAGCGATTCGCAAGTCATCGCCCCGCGCACGCGAGCGAACGTCAATTTTCTGATGCAAGGTTGCACAACGATCGTCACGGGCAACTGCGGTTCTGGACCGATCGACGTGGCCGAGTACTTGGCCAAGATCAACGCGGCCGGCGCGGGAACCAACGTTGCACACTTGCTGCCTCAAGGAGCGTTGCGAGGCCACGTCATCGGCAGCCCACAGCGAGCGGCCAAGCCGGACGAAATTTCTAAGATGTGTGAACTGGCTGACAAGGCGATGAAAGACGGCGCGTGGGGCATGTCGACCGGATTGATCTATGTTCCCAGCAGCTATGCCGACACATCGGAGTTGATTGCGATCGCAAAGGTGATCGGCCAGCACGGCGGCATTTACGCCAGTCACATCCGCGGCGAAGGTCTCAACCTGCTCGATTCCATTCAAGAGGCGATCAAGATTGGTCGCGAGAGTGGCTGTCCGATTCACGTTTCCCATTTCAAAGCCAGCGGCGAGGAAGCGTGGGGCCTTGTCCGCCCCGCATCGGACATGATTGTCGCGGCGCGGAAAGAAGGACTGAAGGTCACCGCCGACCAATACCCGTACATCGCTTCGAGCACCTCGCTGGACGCGACACTGCTGCCGACCTGGTCGCTCGCTGGCGGCCGTGACAAGTTGCTCGAACGACTCAAGGACCAAGAGCAGTCTGCCCGCATCCGGGAGTATGTCGCGGACAAGCTGACCAAGTCGCGGGACGGAGCCGCGATCAAAATCTCGTCGTATTCGCCGAAATCCGCATGGATCGGCCACAGCCTGGCCGAGATTGCGGTCTCCGAAAAGACGACGCCGCTGGAGATCGCTATGAAGATCTTCAAAAACGGCGGAGCGGGCATCGTCAACTTTGGTATGAGCGAAGAGGACGTCCGCTTCGTGATGTCGCAACCGTGGGTCGCCACCGCCTCGGACGGCCGTGCCTATCTTCCCTCCGCCGACAAACCACATCCCCGCAGTTATGGCACGTTCCCGCGCAAGATCGGCGAGTACTCGGTGAAAGAAAACGTCCTGCCGCTCGCCGCCGCGATCCGTTCCTGCACGTCGCTCCCCGCCGACATCCTCGGCCTCCCTGACCGCGGCCGTTTGGCAGTCAACCACTTCGCTGACATCGTCGTCTTCGATCCAAAATCAATCCGAGACACTGCCACCTTCGACGATCCGCACCAATACGCCACCGGTTGCAAATACGTCTTCGTCAACGGCGAACCGGCCGTGAAAGATGGTGCGGCAACAGGAGCACTGGCAGGCCGAGCATTGAAGCGGCCGGAAGGTCAGTGAGCATGGACCTTGAATTCACGTTACACTGCCGGCCATCAAAAAATCATTGATCGGGAGTCAGAAAATGGTCGCCGCGATTTCGCCTCCAGAAACATTCGCCGAGTTGTGGGAACGTTTGGGAAATGTTCCGCTCAACCGCATTCGCATGTTTCCCCCTCCCGGCACCGCGACCGTGGAGGACGTCGAACGGCTGTGCAATCGCGAGCCGAAGTGCTTGTGTGAACTGGTCGATGGCGTGCTGGTGGAGAAAGCCATGGGACATGTGGAATCACGTTTGGCAGCGCGGCTCATTCACATTCTCGGTGGATATTTGGACGACCACGATCTCGGCATCGTCGCGGGAGCCGACGGGCCGCATCGGGTTCGGCCCGATCAAGTTCGTTTTCCCGATGCCGCTTTCATCGCCTACGAAAACATTCCAGAGGATGCCGATCCGAACACGGCTGTTCCCGACTGGATTCCGTCGCTCGCCGTGGAAGTCATCAGCGAGAGCAACACCAAAGCCGAGATGGCTCGCAAGCTGAAGGACTATTTCGACGCGGGCGTCAAACTGGTTTGGTACGCCGATCTGCCGACACGCACGGTGCGGGTTTATCACTCTCCGGAAAACTTCGTTACCAAGAGCGAACATGACGAACTCGACGGCGAGGACGTGCTCCCAGGCTTCCGCGTTTCGATCCGAGATTGGTTCGACCGCGCACTGCGTGTCCGGCCGAGTTGAAGATATGGCGATTTGGAGAGGACGCAATGCGCGTGATCAAATTTAGGCTCATTCGGTAATCCAGGGAGGTCTCTTCGGGAAATATTTT
>JAYVSP010000541.1:0-5638 GCA_043775215.1 Planctomyces sp.
CCGCGATAAGCATCTTAAATTCTGCCGCAAACACGGCATTGAGACATGGCAGGACTTCGACGAGCAGAACCTGCGTCGATACGGCAAGTGGCTGGCCCAATCGAGCGCCGACCGCACCATCTATTTGGAACTGACGTTGCTCAAGTCGGTGAACGGTTGGCTGATCGAGCAAAAGCGACTGCCGGCGACGGCCAAGCTCGTCCTTCCCCTGAAGAAACCCCAAGGGACTGATACCTACTGCTACAGTTCGGCCGAGGTCACCGCGATGGTCGAGCACTGCCGCGCGAACAAGAAGCTCGGCTGGTTGGCCGACGTGATTACCGGCTTGGGGCACACCGGAGTGCGGATCAGCGAGTCGGCGGGACTGCGTTGGAGCGACGTCCATCTCGATGGAGGTATCCTCCGTATCGCGGATGAACGATCGAGCCGTCGTAAGCGTCAAGCTGGCACCGCTCGGACGACCAAGGGGAAGCGATCACGCTCCATTCCAATTCACTCAGAACTGCGCGAACTGCTCATCAGCTTGCCGCGACATGCCGACGGTTTTGTCTTCCACGCGGCCCGCGGCGGTCGCATCCGTTCGCGCAACGTGCTGGAGCAATTCATCCAGCATGTGATCGAGCCGCTCAAGCCAAAATTCACCACGCCAGCCGGAGAGATCGGCTTCGAGCATGGTCGGCTGCATAGCTTCCGTCATTTCTTTTGTAGCCAGTGCTTCCTGGGTGGTGCCTCAGAGGGTGAAATCAAGGAATGGCTGGGCCATGCCGATTCCAAGATGGTTGAGCACTATCGCCATTTGCGCAGTGAGGATGCCCAACGTAAAATGAACCAGATTCGGTTTCTGGAGCAGGCTGATGGTCGGCCCGCCATGAATCGTGAACCCCGCGTCGAAGACGGCCTCGGGCAGTCAGGAGAAGATCCACACAACGAACGAGGAGACGAGTGAGACAAGCGACCGCTCGACTGTAGGCATGAACCTACAAACGCTTCGGATTGTCTCAGTACCTGTCCCAGTGACTGGGACAAGCGTGAGACGCTCGGCGAAAGTGATTATTGATAAGACACTTACGACGAGCGTTTTGGAATCAAGCGGAGAGGGGGGGATTCGAACCCCCGGTCCCATTTCTGAGACACAGCATTTCCAGTGCTGCACAATCGGCCGCTCTGTCACCTCTCCGGACCCCTAAATTTCAGGGGTTTTCGTGTTTCTTCGCTTCTCAGTTTGATGTTGTTGACACCCGCGTTGACACCCGATAGGCTAAAACCACAAAAGTTGACACCCAGTCGCGGTAACGGCCGGGTGTCAGTGACACCACCTAGTCTTGAATCGGAGGTGATGCCGTGGCGAAGTCTAGCACATCCCTGAAGACCCGCAAATCAAAGCCCGCGAAGCCGTATGAAGGCTACCCGCTTTTTCCGCACGCTAGCGGACGTTGGGCGAAGAAAATCCGCCAGAAGATTCATTTCTTCGGCCGCTGGGGAAACACTGTCGCCGGGGAAATTATCCCGATGGACGATGTTGAGGCATCCGCCAGTATGGCATTGGCCGAGTTCAATCGGCAGTGGCCCTATCTGAGTGAAGGCCGGCTCGCGCCGACCGTGGCCGTGGATGGTTGCACGATTCGGGATCTGTGCAACTCGCTTTTGACGGACAAGACGTCAAAGGTGGAAACCGGGGAACTGACTCAGTATTCGTTCAACGAATACCACAAGACGGCTGGCGACATCGTCGAATTCTTTGGCCGGGACCGTCTGGTTGATGATTTGCGTCCCGATGACTTCCAGGCTTTCCGTCAATCACTGGGGAAGGGATGCGGGGTTGTCACACTGAAGAGCAAGATTAACCGTGCCCGAGTGCTTTTCAAGTTCGCCAGCGATCGGCGACTGATCGACCGCCCCGTGGATTACGGGGGCGCGTTTGATCGACCATCGGTCAAGGTGCTCCGTCAGGCCCGTCATGCGGCCGGGGAGCGGCTCTTTGAACGTGACCAACTCTTGAAGATTCTGGACGTGTTGGCCGGGAAGCCGGTGCCAGTGGAAGGCCGCGACAATCCCGTCAGACTGCCGGCATCAGCCGCGATGCGAGCAATGGTTCTGCTCGCGCTCAACGCCGGGTTTGGAAACACGGACATCGCCACACTGCCGCGCTCCGCGGTCAATCTCGATACCGGCTGGATCGTTTATCCCAGACCGAAAACCGGCATCTATCGGCGAGTTCCGCTGTGGCCGGAAACCATCCAGACATTGCGGAAAGCGATTGTGGAGCGGCCGAACCACAAAGATGAAGCCGACGCAGATCTGTGCTTCATCACCAATCAAGGCACTCGATTCGTCCGGTTGCAGCCGAGCGGGACTGAGGGGAGATTCGTGACGATCAATTCGCTGTCGCGACGATTTGAAAGCATTCTCGAAAAGCTCAATATCACCGGCCGCCGCGGCGTGAACTTCTACACGCTTCGCCATGTTTTTGAGACGCAGGCCGGAGAGTCACGGGATCAAGTCGCGGTCGATGCGATCATGGGCCATGCTGACCAGTCGATGGCAGCTACGTATCGCGAACGCATCTCCGACGATCGACTGCGAGCCGTTGTCGAGCACGTGAGGACGTGGTTGCTCGACACGAACGACACGAACCAAAAGTGAAGGGCGGAACATGGAACCGAAAGACGCAACGCGGATACTCGAACTGACTCGAAAATGGCAGGACTCGCAAGCATGGACCTCTATCATCGCGACGGCTCGGCAAAGGCACCTTGAAGTACAAACCGCCGTGTTGGCGGAAGGCGAAGAACGCCGGCGAGGTTGGGAGACGGTGAAGACGCTCAGTGCGGAGATCACCGCGGCACACGATGAATTGCGCGAACTGGCCGAAATGGTGCGAAAGCATGCGCCAACGCTCTTGGGACTGGTGCCAACGTTCGTTTTTTCCGGCACTCAACGGCCCGCAGATTCAGATATCAACCGCTGGACCAGCGATCTGCGAAAGCTGGAAGCTGCCTTGCATCGGCTGACGCAAGAGCAAGGCCCGCCCGAATCGGCATCAGAAGGAACGGTGGAACAACGGGCACTCGCCGTTCTCGTCAATCATCCCAAATGGACCGTTAAGAAAATCGCACAGGAAATCGGCACGAGTCGAGAATACCTGTCATCAAAAGACTGCCCAAAATTCCGAGCGGCGAGAGCGGCAATCCGCGAGTGCAACATTTCGGCCGGAACAAAAACAAAGGGCGGCGAGATCGAAGCCGCTGGAGACGACGACCTGGATTTCGACGCGATGGATGCTCGACTCACGAACAAAAACAAGAGGTAAGATTGCGGTAAGACCTTACCTTTTTTCTTACCTCAGATTTTTTTCGCTCGGTAATTACCGAGCGAAACTCACTTTCGCACCTTACCTCCATCTTACCTCCGCCCCTGATTCCTTGACGAGCCCAATGGTTCGCCGCCCAAAAGGAATCAGAGTATGGCCACGAACACAAAGACAGCGGAGAAACGCGCGGAGTGGCGTGAGAGTCCGACGGCATGGTTTGCCGCCTTGGACGTCGCGATGAGTCGAGGCGATTTAATCGCCGCCGCACAAGCGCAACGCGAATTGGCTCGGCTCGGCGTTACCGTCGCCTACCGCCCCCAGCGGCAGGCGGTGGCACGATGAGCACTCCGCACCGCTACCTCTCCCCGCCCGACGTCGCCGAGCTGCTCGGCATCAACCCGGGAAAAGTCATCGCGTGGATTCGCTCCGGCGAACTGGCCGCGACCAACGTCGCCGCGAGTCTCGCAGGGCGCCCGCGATGGCGTGTCTCGCCCGCTGACCTCGCGATTTTCGAGGCTCGCCGATCGGCAGTCGCACCGGCGACACGATCACGGCCGCGACGAAAAAACGCACACGTCATTGAGTTTTTCTGATCACCACCACCAACGACGACGGCCGCCGTGTCTGCGGCGGCCGTGTCAGCGAGACCCCGCATCTACGGTACGGAGACCTCACGATGGCACAGTCTATCACATCGCCGCCCCGCAAACAGACCGACCTTATCCTGTTAGCCACCCGGATGTACGACAACGAAGGCTTCACGATGACCCCGACACGCGGCAAGGCCGCGTACCGCCCCGGCTGGCAAACCGAGCGACTGACGCTCGACGAGCTGGCGCAGATCATCACCGACAGCCGACAGCCGCTCAATCTCGGCGTATTGCTCGGGGAGCCATCCCGCTGGCTTATCGACATTGACCTCGACCATCCCGTCGCCCTCGAACTGGCTGACCAGTATCTGCCGCCGACCGGCGCGATTTTCGGGCGAAAGAGCAAGCTGCGATCGCACCGGCTGTACTACGTCACCTCGCCGATCGCGACTATACAGCATTGCCTGCCGGCTGATGCTGACGGCAAGAAGGCGATGTCGGTGGAGCTGCGATCGACTGGATGCCAGACTGTATTTCCGCCGAGTCGCCATCCGAGCGGCGAAGTGATCGAATGGTCAGATACCGACGACCTGGCGGAGATCGACCCCGCCGAACTGGCCGATGCGGGGGGCGTGTTATATGTCTGATGAGTATGACCATTATTGCGGGACGGCGGCGGTGACTGCGGCGGGGCAGCCGTACCCACCACTGGCAAACCGAGCCTTTCATGCACGGCGGCGGCCAGCTTCGCGACGGACGTTGCTGGCAAGCGCTGTCGCGGGGAAGAGAGCCGTCGCGCTGTTCGTGACTGCGACGGCATTATCTGTGATCGCGAGTGCATTAGCGGCGCTGTGCATCGAATCTGCGACGACGCTGAGCCACGATGAATCGAGGACGACATCGCCTGTGGTGTCGCCCATGACACGATCCTGACCGCTGCCACCTCGGAGGGTGTCTCTTCCCGCGCCCCCTTCCAGCCAATCGACTCCGTTACCGCCGCTCAACAGGTCCGAGTTGGCATTGCCGTTGAGCGAGTCGTTGCCGGAGTCCCCACTCAGGCGATCATGCCCGTCGCCACCATGCAACAGGTCCGCGCCGCGACTACCAAACAGACGATCATTTCCCTGTCCGCCATCCAGGCTGTCGTTCCCCGCACCGCCACGAATGAGGTCTCGGCCAGCACCACCCTCCAAGTGATCGGCCAACGGACTGCCGATCAACGTGTCGTTGCCCGCTTCGCCGGTGACACTGACCAGAGACAAATGGCTGAAGCTGGTGGCGAAAACGTGAGACAGGTCGATGCGGTTGTCTCCATCGCCACCGATCACAACCAATTCAGACACATCCACGGCAGCGACGTTGAGCTGTTCGGCTTCTCCATCCACACGCACCATCACGTCACCGTGCGACGCCGAAACCACCAGCGATTCGTCCCCCTCCAGCGTGACCTGCAACACACCGTCCACCACACTGATTGAAGAGAGCAGACAGCGAGATTGCAACATTTCCGGCGTGGCAAGCCGATGATTCAAACTCTTCCGCCGTGGTAAACGGGGGGGGGGGCGCACAAGCTGGGAAATTGAGAGCGGAATCCAGCAATCCAATCGTGGAACAGCATGTGAAGTCTCCGAGAACCGAGAGGACGTGACCGGAGCAACGAATGGAGTGGACCTTTTACCGTAGTGAACGAAAAACGCAAGGTTGCGATGGATGAAATCTACTCGGCATTCCTCATTTC
>JAYVSP010000542.1:0-6929 GCA_043775215.1 Planctomyces sp.
CAACTAACAAGATCAACATCTGGTGGGTCTCGATGACTCGACCCACCCTACGAGAGAACGACGAGAGACATAAGAGACACTATGAATCACTTCCATTACGACATCGGTGAATTATTTTGCGAACAGCAGCGGGTGGCCGAGTTGGCCGAGGAGTTTGGGACGCCGTGTTGGATTTATTCCAAGGCGGCGTTACTCGGACGGCTGAAAGAGATTCAAACGGCGTTCGCAGCCGTGGACCCAGTGATTTGTTATTCGGTCAAGGCGAACTCGAATCTCAGCATCCTCAAGCTGATGCACGACGCCGGCAGCAGCTTTGACGTCGTCTCTGGCGGCGAACTGTATCGCGTCAAGAAAGCCGGGGCTGACACGACCAAAGTTGTCTTCGCCGGAGTCGGGAAAACCGACGATGAGATTCGGCAGGCGCTCGAAGAACGCATCCTGATGTTCGACGTCGAAAGCGAAGCCGAACTCGATGCCATCGCGGCGATCGCGCAGAAGAGGGGAGTCATCGCACCGGTCGCGTTGCGGCTGAACCCGGACATTGACGGAAAGACGCACGCCAAGACGACGACCGGCAAGAAGGGGAACAAGTTCGGCATGGATATCGAGCGTGCCGACGAACTCGCGGCCAAGACGTTACGAACTCCTGGCTTGGCGATGAAGGGCATCCACATGCACATCGGCTCGCCCATTCTCACGACCGAGCCGTATGCAGAGGCGGTGAACAAGGGGATCGACGTTGTCCGCAGCTACCGAGCCGCCGGTCACGACATCAACTGGATGAACCTCGGCGGCGGCTTCGGCATCAGCTATCGTCAGAACGAAGGCCCTCCCGCTCAAGCCTACGCGGATGTCATTGTCCCCGGAGTCAAAGAGGCCGGCTGTCGACTGGCTCTTGAGCCGGGTCGGTTCATCGTTGGCAATTCGGGCATCTTGGTCAGCAAAGTGATTTACACGAAACGAGAAGGTGGCAAACATTTCATCATCCAAGACGCCGCGATGAATGACCTCGTGCGGCCCGCGATGTACGACTCTTTCCACCGCATTTGGCCGGTGAATCCGCGAGTCAACATGCCAGAAAACGTCGAAGGAGAAATCGCCGGTTGCGAGAAGTCCGACGTCGTCGGCCCAATCTGCGAGTCGGGCGACTATCTCGCCAAAGAACGCTACCTACCGCCGGTCAATCGCGGCGAATTGCTTTGCACGTTCAGCGCCGGAGCCTACGGCACGGCGATGAGCAGCAACTACAACTCGCGCCCGCGAGCGACCGAATTACTTGTTGATGGGGATCAGGTCAAAGTGATCCGCCGCCGCGAAACATACGATGATTTGATCGCGGCGGAGTTGATATGAGTGGAAAAACCGGCACCACGAGCGGCACAAATTCGTGTTGCCGCACCGACTGGCGTCTGGTACAAGCCGCCTCCTTTCCGCGGGTTGATTCGGCAATCATGTCCTCCACGACCAAGCCGTCAGCCTGCTGGTGACATTCCATTTTCCCACCCACCTCCACGCTGCTTCAGGAGCGAACCCATGAACAAGTCCAGTTTTCTCGCCGCATTGCACGAACTGTTTGAAGCTGATGCGGGCACGATTCAAGGGACTTCGGTGTTGCAGGACGTTCCTGGCTGGAGTTCACTGACCTTCATTGGTTTGATCGCGATGATCGACGAGGAGTTCGATGTCATGGTGTCTCCGGGGACGATCCTGAAATGCCGGACGGTCGCCGACCTGCTCCACGCCGTTGAGGCCGAGATGACTCAGACCGAGCAGACGATTGCCGAGCCGGCTCCGCGGAAGATGGCGGCTTAGTAGTTGCCGCGGCTATCCTTGGGTTCCGCCAAGTTCGTCAGGTTCCTGCCGAGCGTCGTGGTCCTTCTCTCGTTGAGAAAATGTTCATGCAGGCGATTCTGAAAGCCATTGAGTACTACTTGCCTCCGCAAGTACTGAACAACCCGCAGTTGTGCGAGGTGGCTCCGAATTGGTCGCCGCAGAAAATTCAAAACAAGACGGGAATCGAAGAACGCCGCATCTCCGATGAAAATGAACTGGCGTCCGACCTCGCCTTCAAGGCCGTGACGAACTTGTTCGAGTCGGGAGCTTGCCAGCCCGCGGACATCGACTTCCTGATGCTGTGTACTCAGTCCCCTGACTACTTCTTGCCGACAACCGCTTGCTTGCTGCAAAACCGACTGGGGTTGAAGACCACCTGCGGTGCGTTCGACTTCAACCTCGGCTGCTCGGGATTCATCTATGGATTGGGATTAGCGAAAGGTCTGATTGAAACCGGCCAAGCAAAGAACGTGCTGCTCGTCACGGCCGAGACCTATACGAAATTCATCACTCCGACCGACATGTCCGTCCGCACGCTCTTCGGCGATGCGTCCGCGGCCACGCTGATCCAAGCCGTTGATCTCGAGGATGGCCAAACAACTGCCATCGGACCCTTCGTGTATGGCACCGACGGACGGGGAGCCAAAAACTTGATTGTGAAGACCGGCGGCATGCGTTCTCCCGTCGCGGGCTTTGCCTGCGGCGGCGGTGATGAGGACGCAGACGAACATCCGCTGGTGCCGCCGACCCTCTTCATGAATGGGCCAGAGATTTTCTTGTTCACTCTGGATGCAGTCCCCGATCTCGTCCAGGCAGTGCTCGATCGAACCGGCCTGACGTTCGACGACTTCGATCTGTTCGTCTTCCATCAGGCCAACGAATACATGTTGAAGCACTTGCGGGACAAAATCGAAATTCCGCCGGAACGCTTCTACGTTTCCATGAGCCATTGCGGAAACACCGTTTCCTCCACGATTCCGATCGCGTTGAAAGAAGCTCACAAAGCCGGACGTCTGAAGCTCGGAGACCGAATTATGCTGGTCGGTTTCGGCGTCGGGTATTCGTGGGGCGCGACGGTGCTGCGCTGGAGTATTTGAAGAAATTGGTCGTTAGTTATTGGTCATTGATCATTGGTCATTGATCATTTTTGAAGACCGGACAGAGCAGTTGAAATCAATGACCAACGACCAATAAACCCAACTTCGGAAAGGATTCCGACATGACTACCAACAATGGAATTGATTTATTGGCACTGGACGGCGGAGTGCCGGTGCGGCAGAAGGCGTTTGCTCCGTGGCCCGTATTTGATGACGCTCAATGCGAGGCCGTTCAAGCCGTGCTGAAGTCCGGCAAAGTGAATTACTGGACCGGCCAGGAATGCCGTCAGTTCGAGAATGAGTTCGCGGCCGCTGTCGATTGTTCGCACGCGATCGCGCTGGCGAATGGCACGTTGGCGCTCGAACTGGCCTTGCAGGCATTGGACGTCGGAGCGGGCGATGATGTGATTGTCCCGCCGCGAACCTTCATTGCGACTGCCAGCGCCGTGTGGGCTCGCGGTGCGAGGCCGATCTTCGCGGATGTTGATCCGATCAGCGGCAACCTTTCGGCAGCGACCATCGAAGCGGCGCTGACGCCGAAAACCAAGGCCATCATTCCCGTGCATATCGCCGGCTGGCCCTGCGACATGGACCCGATCATGGACTTGGCTCACGATCGCCGGTTGTTCGTGATCGAGGATTGTGCTCAGGCTCACGGAGCAACTTACAAAGGTCAGCCGCTCGGTTCGATCGGGCACATCGGAGCGTTCTCGTTCTGCCAGGACAAGATCATCACGACCGGTGGCGAAGGGGGCATGTTGACCACCAATCGCAAAGATCTGTGGGGCCGCGCCTGGAGCTACAAAGATCACGGCAAAGATTGGGACGCCGTCTACAATCGCGAACACCCGACCATCTTTAAGTGGACTCACGAGTCGCTTGGTACGAATTGGCGCATGACCGAGATGCAAGCGGCGATCGGTCGTGTCGCGCTGCGTGAACTGCCGAACTGGGTGAATGCTCGCCGCCGCAATGCCGGTGTTTTGGACTGTTCGCTCAGCCGCATCCCCGGCATTCGCACGGCGACACCGCACAGTGATTGCCAACACAGCTACTACAAGCACTATGCCTTCGTGCAACCGGAATTGTTGCAAGCAGGTTGGTCGCGTGACCACATCGTCAAGGCGTTGCAGAAGGAAGGAATTCCCTGCGGCAGCGGAGTCTGCTGCGAGATTTATCAGGAAAGAGCCTTCGAGTCCGCCGGACTGAAGCCGGCAAAACGCCTGCCAAACGCTCGGCGATTGGGCGAGACGAGTTTGATGTTTATGGTCCACCCGACCCTCAGTGAGCCGGACATGGAAGACATCGCTCGCGCGCTCGCGAAGGTCATGACTCACGCCACGCAGCGGTCGATTTTGCCGCTGGCCCGTGCGGCGTAATGTCGCCGTGCATTTCATGGGGCTTTATGGGGACCGATGGGATTAATGGGACTAATGGGACGAGTGGAACTCGTCAGCTCGGTCCCATATCTCGCATAAATCCCATACTTCCCATCTATGATGCGGAAGCAGTTTTGAGTCTTCGTGCGCCCGCAGAATCTGCCGGATCGCAATATTCTGCTCGACCGTCAAATCTTGCTCAACCGTTCGGCTGCAACTAACCGAAAAAGTTGAGGGATGGGTTCTCGCTGCCGCGACATTTGTTCGCGATGAGACCCCAAGTCGCACTGTCCGTCGGCCGCTGGCCCGGATAGCTCCCGCGCAATCCCTCAACAGTTCGGTCCGCAATCGGCGAAGGGGCAACATGATGTCGCAGGTTTATCTCACACAATCCAGTCTGAGCAGCGATCTGCCGCTCGGAGTCTTTCAGCCGGTCGCGGTTCCAAACGCTCGAAAGTTGTTCGAGCGAGCGTGGCTCCACTTCTGTGGGACGACCACTTCAAACCAATTGGCGCTGCGTGTCCTGGTGGACTTCATTGTGGCCAACGTCGCGCTGGTGATGGGGGCGGTCGTGCGCCTGTTGCTGATCGGCGGTGTCAGTTGGGATAACCCGATCGGCACGCTCTTTGAGAAAATCAACACGACATACCTGATGAATGCCGGTTGGTTCGGACTTTCCGCCGTGATTCTGTTCGCATTGACAGGAGTCTATAAGCCGGTCCCCAGTTCGCGAATTCGCCAGCGGATGAAAACGGTCGTTCTGGCCTGTGCGATCGGCCTGATTGGACACTTAGTTCTGGGCGCGTTCGCGTTCGACAAAGCTCAGGCCACGTTGGAGGTCGGCATTCCGGCCTGGACGCTGCTCTGTGCCGTGGTCGCTTCCGGTCGTTCGTCTCGCATGTTGGTCGGCGCGCATTTCCGAGTTGTCCCGCGTGGCGAAGCGGCGAACACCAAAATCGACGATGTGCTAGTGGTCGGCGGTGCGGGCTACATCGGTTCGGTTCTGACCCGCCAACTGTTGGATGCCGGTTATCGCGTGCGAGTTCTCGACTTGGAACTGTTCGGCACTCGCTCACTGGAAGGCGTTCTGGACCATCCTCGGCTGGAAGTCATGAACGGCGACTTCCGCAATGTGGAAGATGCCGCTCGTGCGTTGCGAGGCATGGACGCGGTCTGCCACTTGGCCGCGATCGTCGGTGATCCGGCTTGTGCTCTGGATCGCGAAACAACCATCGCCGTGAATTACGCGGCAGCGAAGATGATGGCTCAACTGGCGAAGGCCAACGGCGTGTCGAAGTTCGTGTTCGCGTCGACGTGCAGCGTCTACGGGGACTCGGAAGACATCATGAACGAAACCTCTGCGCTGAATCCGGTGTCGCTGTATGCGACGACGAAGATCGACGCCGAACGAGCACTCCTCGATACGGCCGATAGCGACTTTCAACCGACAATCTTGCGCTTTGCGACCGCCTATGGCTGGTCACATCGGCCACGCTTCGATTTGGTTGCCAATCTGTTCAGCGCTCAAGCCGTAACTGACAAGAAGATTCGCGTCTTCAACGGCGAACAATGGCGGCCATTCGTGCATACCCATGACATCGCTCGCGCCTGCGTCCTGGCCGTAGAAGCGCCTCTCTCGAAGACGGGTTGTCAAATCTTTAACGTGGGTGATGAAAGCCAGAATTACACGCTGGCTCAATTGGGTCAGATCGTCGCTCAGGCCTTTCCCGGTACGATCGTCGAAGAGGTCCGCAACAGCGACGACCAGCGAAACTACCGCGTCAGCTTCGAGAAAATTCGGACGGTGCTCGGATTCAAGGCGTCCATTGACTTGGTGGAGGGAGTGAAGGAAATGGTCGATGCCGTTCGCGCTGGCAAAGTCGGCAACTGGCGAGATCCGATCTACAGCAACTCCAAGCACCTTGAGGGCGAAGGACTTTCTGTCCTGAAGTTCGATGCGCACCGCAAGATCGAAATCGAGATGCCGGTCACGACTCGGTTTCTCGCCAAAAAAGCAGCGGCTTAGGGCCGGCGCATCAATAACTGTCTGACGTAGCCGAACTCGCCAGAGTTCGGACCGAAGTCTGGCGACTTCGGCTACGACAGTTATTGATACGCCGACACTTAGCGATCGTCCAATCGTACTCGCTGTGAGCGGAAAGGTAGCCACCGGTCGCGGAGTCGATATTCCTTGCGGAACACCGGCGGCTAGCGCCGTGCCGCTCACTTCCCTGGATCAATTTAAGCACCATTCGGATTTCGAGTTTCTCAGGAGCCCGTCCCAATGCACGTCTTGTTCGTTCATAAGAATTTCCCCGCACAATTCGGACACATCGCCAGCTATCTCATCAAGAAGCATGGCTTTCGGTGCTCATTCGTGTGCGAGCTGCCGTCGGGCGTATTCGATGGCATTCAGCGGTTTCAGTACAAACTGACTGGCGGCGCGACCAAGACCGTCCACTATTGCAGCCGCACGTTCGAGAACTGTGTCTGGCATACACACGGCGTCTACGAAACCATGAAGGCACATCCGGAGGTAAAACCAGATTTGGTCGTCGGTCACAGCGGCTTCGGATCGACGACTTTTCTGGCCGACCTCTACGACTGTCCGATCATCAAC
>JAYVSP010000543.1:0-8029 GCA_043775215.1 Planctomyces sp.
AATGATCGGAGTCAGTTTGAAATCGGGGCGAGGCACCGGGAGCGCTTCCCACGCTTTCCATTCCCGCTCCCAATACATGACCGCGTAGATCAACAACCGCAGAGGCATCCGCGCGTCGGGCTGGCTTTGATGTTCGATCAGGATGCAAATCAACGTCACCAATTCGGTCTTGCCGTCGCGATAGGGAATCCGAAACAGCAAGTCCGATTCACGCCGCCGCCAATCCTCCAGCAGAAACTCGCGGTCCAACAATTCCGCACGCTCGAACACCAGCCCGCACGCGATATCGGGGATCACCTCGCTCACGAAGTCTCGCAGGTTCTCCGTCTTCTTCAAATCGTCCCGATAAATGTGATCGGCGAAATCATGCGGGTATTCCGGCTTGTCCGACATCAGTCAGTCCTCACGCGGTTCCTGGGGGTGACAACAAACCGTACACGGGTCGGCATGATACTCAGGGCTGACTGCGGATGAACACCCAACGACAAAACGAAAAGTCCACTAGGCACCACCGGCTCGGGTCGATCAGTCCGCGACAACACCGATCAGCCGGAGCTTCGGATATCGCAGCGGTAGATATGTGAAGTTTGAGGTGTGAACTAATATGACCTAGTCACTCAAAATCTGCCTTCCGACAATCGAATCCAACTTGCGCAAGCCGCTTTCGCAAATAATGCAATTCGGGATCGTTCATTTTCAAGCACGCGACAGTGGCTCGACCGCACGACGTCTTTCCAACCAGCAAATACGGAGAATCAACCGACCATTCAAAGTGATCATGCCAAGCCTGTTGACGCGGATGAAACAACGAAACTGTCTCAGCAATGACTGGATCAACACCATCCACTTGATCCGACTTTTGACTATTACAGTGCGGGCAAGCCAGGGCCGTGTTCTCAAACGATGTTGCCCCACCACGGCTGCGCGGGTGAATGTGATCGACTTCAAACCCACCGTTCTGAAAGCGGTTGGTCATCAAGCAATATTCACACCTGTCCCTAGCTCGAGCGGCAACCATTTTGGACAAAGATTTTGTCACGAGACTCACAGCGAGGCCACGAGGTCAGGAACGGCTTCACGAATCCGCCGCAACGCGACAGTCGCATCGGCCTTCTCGATGGTTCGCTTCATCCAGAAGTTGACGAGCCTCTCGTACTCTTGTTTCTCGATGGGATCGAGGAATTCCTTGCGTTCACCAAGCTCGTGCATCCGCTGGACAACGTCCGATTCCAGCTCCGAATCAGCGATCCGTTGCAACACCGCAACAGCCCCTTCCAAAAGCGGGCGAACCTGTGGAGCAACATTGATTGCGGACATTCGATTGACTCCCAAATCGGCAGATCAAATCTGGCGGACGTGATTCTACTGGCCAGTCCGCACTTGGCCTACATCAAGCTTCCGCACTCATGGACGCGAGGTTTTCCGGCGTTGATCAAGTCGTTCTTGAAGTCCGACGCGTATGTTCGCCGGACCGGACAGCCAAAAAAAGAACACCACCGAGTTCTCTGGTGGAACCCGGTGGCGGTGATGCCTGTCGCAGAGATCGGTGAACGATCAAAACTGCACTCGGGACTGTCGGTTTAGGGGTTGACCGAAGAACCAGTTGAAGAGGAGCCGGAATTCGCCGTCGAAGATGGCGTCTTTGCCGCCGCCGAGCGGGACGACGTAGCCCAGGTTCAGAGTTTTGTTGTTACCGATTTGGGCGGTGGAGCCAATTGCCGGGCTCGTTGGGGCGTGTCAACCAGTAGCCGGTGCCGACGCTCATGAACAAGAAGGTCGATTCAGTCAACTTGCCGGCGTGGCGGCCATCGATCATCGTCACGTTTCCATTCGCGGCGACGTCGATCTGCATCAAGGTCTGCGCAAACCAGCGGTCGGTGGAGGTGATCACGGACCCGATGAACGGCAGCAGATGGACCGTCGAAGTCGTGTCGAGCCCAATCTGATCAGCCGGAATGCGTTAGCATCCGGTTCGGATCGGCAAAAACCGGACACTAACGCGTTCCGGCTGATGGCGCATCAAACATTGACAATCGATACGAATCACGCTCGGTCATTTAGTTCACCAATTCGGAAGACTTCTTGTCTTTCAGCATGTCCACTTCGACTTCGGAATTGAAGAACCAATCGAGCCCCGCATTGCCAAACAGGACATCGACTTGGTCGTCGTCGTCGCTGACCTCCACGACGTCACGGAGATTGGAGACGCGCGTGGAATAGCTTTGACTGGATGTCCACTCAGACAAGATGGCCAGGAGGGTAGACTGGTCGTCTTCCTGTTCGATCGAGCCGCCAATCAGGATGTCATCGCCGCCGTTGCCATTGAGCGTGTCTCGGCCGGCGTCGCCAATCAGGATGTCGCGTCCGCTGCCTCCTTTGAGCTTATCGTTTCCGTCGCCGCCGACCAACACGTCATTGCCTCGTTCGCCGCACAACACGTCGTTGCCCGCATCACCGAAGAGCAGGTCATCGCCCGATCCGCCGATCAGCGTGTCGTTGCCGTCGCCACCGTGTAGTTCCGCGATTCGCAGGACATTCCGGTCGACAGTGATCTTGTCGTTGCCGTCGCCGCCGAAAACGATGATGTGATCGACATCAGACAATTCTAGGAAGTCTTGATCCACCCCATTGATTTGCACCCGATAGACGATGCGAGTGACGCCTTCCCGCATGCTGGGAGTGCATCCGTCCTTGCCCACCACGATCGGCGTGATTTTGATCTTGGCGCCTCCATCGGGTCCGATCACGGTTCGTACTTGCTCTTCGATCTCACTGAAGTCGACGGTGATGAATCCGACTGTGCTCGTGATGACGCCTGTTCCGACACCGGTATCTGTTGTGGTGCCATCACCAAGGTAAATGAGTTGGTCACCCGAAGAAGTTTGTGTCGGGGTTGAGCCATTGATGAACAATGTCGAGCCGAGTCCATCCAGGATCAGATCGGGGCCACTCGCGCCGTCGGCCACGCCAGCCACTCCTGACGACGTCGGCAAATGGTCTGAGAGAAAGAGGTTCGCCGATCCCTCACCCGTTGGCTGCACCGTGATTACGTCGGCATCGACAGTTCCCACAACGGTGATGCTGTCGCCTGCTACGGCGCCCTCTCCACCGCTGTAGCTCACTTCTTCCATCGTGCGCACATTGATCGGAATCGCATATCCGTCGCTGTCATCGGGCGTGATATCGATGTCGCCCGAAGATTGACTCAAATACGTGAAGATGTGGCTGCGTGCGATATCGGAGTCATTGATCGCCAAAGTGTCGCCATTGCCTAGATTGGACGCGGGTGAATTGCCTTCAATCTGCAGTCGCGTTAGCGGGAACAATGCGTCCGCTCCGAGATCATCGACAACACTAAGATCGAAGGAGTCCGCGCCCCCATTGCCCAGAAACTGGTTGTCAGAACTTAGCTCGTCACCGTTGATCCCGAACGAGTCATTGCCGGGGCCGGCATTCACCACGGTGGCCGTGCTCGCCCCAGTCCCATCGATATCGATCGAGTTGTTGCCAGTGCCAGTTTTGACATTTAGAAACTCGAACGTGCCATAGGTGACCGTGGCCATTCCATTTCGGGCAATTATGGTGACAGCGACGGCGTAGCTGTTCGTGGTTCCGTCTCCCTGGTCGTTAATATTCAAAATGTCAGAGCCGCTATTGCCGTTGACGATGACCGCGCCGGCAATCGCATCCAGCGAATTCGCGGCGCTGCCAATGTTGATTGTGTCATTACCGCCGCCCCCATTCACCGTGGTGGCCACGGAGGTCGTCCGGATTTGAAACGTGTCGATTGCCGTATTGCCGGTCAGAGTCTCGATGCCAGAGAAAGTCAGAGTCTGACTGCCGCTAACGTATGTCTGCACGGCATCCAGATTCCAGGTGCTGAGTTGATCATCGCCGGTCAGCGTATCGGCTCCGCTGCTTCCCTTGAGCGTCGTGATGTTATCGAAAGTACCAATGATTCCCGTCGCCGTCCCTTGGAATCCGTCGATGCTGCCGGTTGCCGTCAGCGCGACGGCAATCGGTCCAGTCTGAGCACTGAAGTCCAGTTCGGCGCTGGTCCCACCGTCGACAATACCCGTGACCGAGCCGCCGGGCAGGAAGTTGATATCGTCGTTCCCCGCTTCGGTGAAGATGTTGCCGGTCAGAGGAGCCGATAGATTGACGATGTCGGCCGAGGCACCGCCGAGCAGGTTGAAGGTGGTGCCTGAGACGACGTTGAACGTATCGACGGCCGAACCACCTTGCCCATTCGCGAAGCCACTGATGTTCAACGTGCCGCTCGCGGTCGCGTAGGTCGAAGCCGATCCATTGATCGTCCAAGTACTCGCCACGTTCTGGCCGGTGAATGTGCCGCCGTTGCCGATCAATGATTCGATGTTGTTGAAGCCACCACTGATGCTGCTCTCGGTGCCATCTGCTCCGTTGGCATCCAAGTTTATTACAGCGACGCCGTCAATCGCCGTCCCGGACACCCTGTCACTTCCACTTTCGCCATCAATACTGCCGGTCAGAGTCGCCGCGATATTGAACAGGTCGCTGCCCAGACCACCAACCAAGTTAAAAGTGCTAGCGACCGTGACGTTAAACGTATCGTTATTGGCGTTCCCTTGTAGCAGAGCGAAGTTCGAGAGGCTCAGAAAGAATCCGCCGCCGGCGGTATACGTTGGCGTGCCGTCCAGATCCCATGTGCTGACGGCATTCTGCCCAGTGAGAGTACTGCCCACCGTTCCGCTGCCGATGATCGTCTCGACATCGTTGAATCCGCCCGTGATGCTCGTCTCCGTTCCGTCGAAACCGCCGATATCCGAATTGGTCAGGAACACAGCGTCGATCGCATTCCCTTGCAATGCATCGGTGCCTCCTTCGCCGTTCGCACTGCCGGTCAATGTCGCGGAAATGTTCAACACATCGTTGCCCAATCCGGCTGCCAAGTTGTAGGTGCTGGTGGCCGTAACATTGAATGTGTCCACTCCCGAACTTCCTTGCAGATTCAGGAAGCCGATAAATCCGACGCTGTTTCCTCCGACGGTGTAAGTCGGAGTGCCATCCAAGCCCCAGGTTGCCATCGCGCCAGTGACCCCGGTCAGTGAGCCAGCCGCGGTGCCCGTCAGGAATTCGACGTCCATGAAACCCGACGTGATGCTGGCTTCGGAGCCGTCTGCTCCGTTGGCATCCAAGTTGGTGAGCGTCACCGCATCGATCTGGCTCCCTTGCAGCGAGTCGATGCCGTCGCCACCGTTGACCGAGCCGGTAAGCGTGGCCGCGACATCGAATCGGTCGTTCCCTGCCCCGCCGTTCAGTACGGCGCTCGTGGCCGCTGTAATGAGAAACGTGTCGTTTCCTTCCAGGCTGTACAAGTTCAAAATCGTGACCGCCGAGTACGTGATCGGCTGCTGCAGCGATCCGGCTCGGTCATGCTGAAACTCCCCGACGGTTAGCGTGACGGTATCGATACTGTCCGCAGTCGTCGTTGTGAAGTTGACTGTCGTGACATCCGTAATTATTCCGCCGGTCCCAGAGCCATTCGGCGTGGGTGTCGGACCAAGCGTGAGGTCCGACAGATTCAAAGTCGTGAGCAACAACGCCGTGAAGCCGTTGCCCGCGTTACCGATGGCGGTCAGATTGCTGAGCGAGACCGTTCCGGCCGCGTCCTCAACGACAAGTCCATCGCCGTCGTTGTCGCTAGTCACCACTTGGTTCACATTCACCGTGCCCACATTGACCAGCAGAATCCCATCGTCATTGTTGTTGTTGAACGTGCTGCTGGTGATCGTGACGGCGTTAGATCCATCGCCATCAACGAACAACCCATTTCCGCCGAAATTCTCGGCCGATAGGCCGATCACGGTCAGATCGCCGGCGTTCGCAAACAGACCGTCGTCCGATACAGACATTCCGTCGAGGACAATCAACGGTGTGCCGCCGAAACCCGGCTGGGTACTGCCATCAATGGTCAGAGACTCGGTGATCGTCGGCAGCGCCGAGCAGAGTTCGATCGTTTGCATCCCGCTGCCAATGGCGAATGTGATCGTGTCGGGACCAACGCTGCCATTGGCCAAGCCGATGGCCTCGCGCAAGCTCAGGTCGCCGACACTGTAATCGCCGTCGTTTTCGTCAACGTTGGTATCCACGACCAGCGAAAGGTCGGCAACGGATTGAAACTCATAGGCTCCCATGTCTACAGTCGCAGTGCCATTAAGATCTGGACCGTCCACAATGCGATTGAACGGCGTTCCGCGCTGGTCAGTGGTCAGATCATTATCATCCAGATCATTTGCCAACAAGTTATCGCCCGCATCAATGGCTTTGCTGTCGGACAAGAGTGCGTGCGTCTGGGTTGGGCCGCCGTTGTCCTGGAGCGGACCGAGTCTCGGATCGATTGCGTTGGCACCAGACCCGCCAATCAAGTTGCCATCACTATCGGGCGTCTGTGCTTCGGACAAGTCCGTTCCGGAGTTGTCGCCAATCAGGCTGTGTTCAACGATGAGCGATCCGGAAGAACCACCCGGCCGCAGGTCTGGGTTGCCACTGGCCGCGGAATTTCCCGCCACGATCGAATTCACAATCGTCATATCGCTGAAGTCGGAATCGGCATATATCCCACCGCCAAACGCACCAGCGCCATTGGCGTTATTGTTGGTTACGGTACTGTTGGTCAAAAAGAAGCTAGAGCCGCCGAAAATACCTCCTCCGTCCGCTTCCACACCTGTGGTCGCGTTTTTGGAAACGGTACTATTCGTCAGAAACACCGTGCCTTCACTTCGAATGCCGCCGCCGCGCGCGCCTGGCCCTCCCGTGGAGTTACCAGAAATTGTGCTGTTGGTCACAATCGTCGTATCGAGGCTACGAATGCCACCGCCATACGCAAAGTCGCCCGTCGTGGAGTTTCCGGAGACAGTGCTGTTCGTGATCGTCAACTCGCCGGTGCGAATTCCGCCTCCGCCCGAATGGTAGCCGGCGGTGGAGTTTCCGGAGACAGTGCTGTTAGTCACCGTCACCGCGCCTTCGCTAAGAATGCCACCGCCATATGAAAGGTCGCCGGTCGTGGAATTGCCGGAGATGGTGCTGTGCGAGATCGTCAGCATACCAGATGACAGGAATCGGATGCCGCCGCCACCCTCGCTAATGTCCGTCGTGTGACCGCCGGTGACGGTCAGGCCGTCCAGTGTGACGTCGCCAACTTCGATGTCGAAGACGCGCGAATTCATCTGCGCGTCGATCACGCTATTCTTCGCTCCCAAGCCGGTAATCGTGACGCCCTCTGTGATCGTGAGTTGTCCTGCTGTTAACAGGATGGGCATGCCGGCCAGACTTGATGCGAATTCGATCGTGTCCTCACCAGACGTCGTATTGGCGACATCAATGGCCGCCCGCAAGCTGCCGGAACCGCTATCATTGGTGTTCGACACCATGAAGGTGGCTAGCAGAGCACGGTCCTCCAGTCGCTCGATCGCTGATCCACGAATCCTGGCTCGCGTTCGGACCGGCCAAATCCAGCGACGCGCTCTCGATCGTCGTCGTGAGATGTTCAAGCCGAACGACAAGGCCCCACAACGCCAGAAATCGAACATCGCTCTTGCCCCCTTTTGAGAGTTCCGAATTGACACTCGGGACCGTCGGAGAATTCGATTCGATGAATCCTCCGACGGAACAGGCTGCCTTAACATCCGTTCGTTCAAACGGAGGCGGTCGATGTTAAAATCGGAAAACCCGGGGGCAAACTAAAACGATGCAGATCCGGCAAGATTGAACGGGCGCGCTGTGGACTCTGCCGATTGTAGGGATCAATCACGACCCCTTTCGCGAAGACTCGACTCGAACAACTCGATCAAGCTCCAAACCGGCGAGCGGGGGATGTCAGTCCCCCGAGTTCTGCTTCGTTTTTCTGTCTTCTGTCTTCGTTGTTCGTTCTGAGCGGGTTGTTGAGAGAAGACTCGGGGGACTTACGACCCCCGCTCGCCCTGGCGAGCGGAGTGGTGTCAACCCTCCGAGTTTTTCTTCCGTCTTCGTTCTAGGTCTTCGTTTCGGC
>JAYVSP010000544.1:0-6501 GCA_043775215.1 Planctomyces sp.
TCCGGGTCATCGACCAACGACGAAAACAACACCGCCCGACAAGCCGCCAACGGCCGCCGCGCCCACCACAAATGCAACGTGCTGGGATGCCCATGCCGAATCGACTTCTCACGAGCTGACTCCGCATTGATCGCGGCCAGTGGCAGAGCGACTTCAATCAGCTTCTTGCGGTAGGGTAGTGTTGTGCCTGTTGTCATCCGGTGATGTCCTGCCAATGCTTCGCGGCCACGAATCGCGAGATGTGTCGTGGGTTGGTTGAGGCGACGATCACCGTTTGGCCGGTCAGCGTGGCGGACTGAGCGGCGAGAATCACGTCGGCATCCAACGATTCATCACCCGCCGTCGGGCGTCCGCGGCGACGAGCGTCCGCCCAAAAGGCCGCGGCTTGCAGCATGGCCTCGGACGTGATCGGGACGAAGCCGAGCGTCGTTCGCAACTCGTTGAGCCGCTCGATGCCTCTCGTGCTGCCAACTCGCAACAGCTCACGGCGAACTTCGTAATCGGCGATCTCCGGAACCAGGACTTTGGTTTTCGCCGCCAGCAAACCCAGCAACCAGGACGAGGTTTCTTCGGTCGCCCGTGGATGAGAAACCATCCCCAGCGGCCCGGCGTCCAAAAGCACAGTGTCACTCATCAAACAGCCTCCGTGCGCCGACACGTTGACGCTCTTCGTCCAAGGCTTTCTTCAATTTCGGCCAAGTCTTTTCGTCATAGCCGGATTCATCGGCCAGCCATTCTTCCAGAAGTTTTGCCATCGCGGCCGCTTGGGGATTCTCCAATTTCAAGTGCTGAAGACGATCAAGCTCGGTGTTAATCCGCGCCTGTTGCGTCTCCTTCTTACGCCGAACGGCCTTCGCGCTTCGCGGCGTTTTGAGTTTCGTGGTGACCTTTGTCATTGCAAATCGCCTCCTTTGAGAAATTGTCTTGCACTCCATGATGACAAACTTGGGACAAAAGCTTCCTCCAGGATCTCGTCAGCGCTCGCTTGGAACGGTGAGACGCCAAACCGTCCTAATTCGGCCACAAATTCCGCTCGCGAAAGTCCGGCGATCTCCGCAGCCCGTCCCTGCGAGACACGCCGTAATTCGTACCACTTCACCGCCGCCGCCAGCCGCATTTCGTGCGCGAAGCCGGCAGAATCTTGACGCATCGAAGCCAATGCGCCTTCCGGCATGTCAATCGTCATTGAAACCATGTTGAACAACTCCTTGCATCAGTCAGGGACAATTCTATCCGCCGTCTCGGCGTCGCAAGCCAGAGTCTACGGTAGCGACCGACCCATTCGTCTTGAGATACTGCGGATCGCTATCCGGGTCATCGACCAACGACGAAAACAGCACCGCCCGACAAGCCGCCAACGGCCGCCGTGCCCACCACAAATGCTCAGAATTCAGCGTTCGCCCTGATTGTCTGGGCCAATGACCGTGAAGCGCAACTCTCTGCGAAACCAATGATTTCCTCATAACCGCCTCGATTTTCTATGGCTCAGATTTGGGTTTGGATTCAATTCTCTGCGCCAAATCGTTTCACCATAACTCACTGTATTTGTTCGACTTGCCAAACAATGGCGGGCGTCGGATTTGGCGCAGATTCGGGTTCATGACGGATTCTCCGCGCCAAATCGAGCGTCCGTTGCAGGATACCAGCGGGCGCTCTTTGACCCTCCCAGAACGACGATCGCACCTTCCTCACGTAGTTTCGCCAGCAACCGCTTGACCTGATGGCGAGTGAGATGTGAAAGCAAGTTGATGAGCTCTTGAACCGGCGTGCCTTCAGCACCTTTTTGGTGGATGTAGTCTCGTAGCGCCGTCAAATCTTGCTGACGGACACGCTCCCGTTCGGCGGTCTCCACGGAAACTTCGGTTGTTGACGGATAAAGTCGTTTGGACAGGATCGGCTTGCCTCGTCCGGTTCGATTCAGAATCCCCAGTTCAATCAATCGAGGCACATGCGGCTGCAATTCGGTCGGCAGTCGCTTGCCTGACGCGATCAAGCCAAGAATCAAAAAGTCATGCGGATCGAGCGCTGCCAGCTTTTCGTCGCCGACACGTTCCAGAAACTTCAGGAAGTTCTCGTCACGAATCTCGCCGTCGAGCGTCAGCCAAACTTGGTGAGCGTCGGAACGCAAATAGTCCGGCAATGGCTGGCCGTGGCGGACGCACTCTTCCACGATCCGGTCGGCTCCCTGGCCAGAGCGTTCAATCAAACCGCAACGAGCAAAGGTCTCGGCAATGCGGCGATTGCGGGGTAGTTGCTGGTCCAGAATGTTGTCGGGAGTGATTCCCGGTGGAAAGCCGCCCGGACTGATGATCTCAATCCGACGAGGAAACTGCCGGATGAAGACTGATCCCGGATGGCGATAGTCGCGGTGGCTGACGGCGTTCAACAGGGCCTCGCGAACCGCGATCTCGCTGAATGTGGAAACCGGGTGCATCACCAGCCGTTCGAGAAAGTGCTGCTTGTCATTCCGTGAATTCACAAGTTCCACACTCGGTCATAGAACGACAAAAAGCCCCGGCGGAACTCTTCCCGTTGATTGGCCGGACCAGGTCGGGGAGTCGAGCGGTACTCGAAGATCACTTCCGCCTGCGCCAAGAATCGGCCCAACGCCGCATGTGTGCCCAACAGAATGAGAGCCGCATAGGTCACCCCGCTTGGCAGAATCAATTCAGCATCCTGGAGCAGCTTGATTGCCGGACGCTTCGCCAGTGCCTTGTTCCCGGAATGTTTCGCCCAGCGTTTCCGAAAGTCCTCGATCACGGCGGGGGCCAAGTCGGCAAGCGTGGCTTTGGGACAAATCTCGGCGGAGAAGTCCGGTCCCGCTTCGTCGAAGATTCTGCGGAGCATGTCCGGCGTCATGGCGGCGAGGTCTTCACCGGCTCGCATCCAATACGCACCCTCAACAGCAACGGGGACGCCAATCGGACGTGAGGGGGCGGTGAAGATCAGCACGCGGCCGTTCGGGTGTGGAATCTCAGTCGCTTCGATCCGCAGGCGGAGCTTTTCAATGAGTCCGGCCTTGGTGCGTTCCAGGTCGGTAAAGACTTGGCTGCCGACAACCTTTCTCGGAAGCGTGTCGCTCACGCCGAGAACAATCGAACCGCCTCCTTCATTCGCCAGTGCCGCGCAGTATTTGACGAGCTTCTCGAAATGGAAGTTGTTCTTGGCTTCCTTGAATTCGAGATGCTCGTTCTCTCTGGCGTTCAGCCATTCGTGCAATTGTTGGCCCGATACGGTCATGCTGGCTCCTGGGCTTGGGTCAGCAACTCGGCCACATTGTAGTTGACGCTCATGGCCGCGAAGTCCGGTTCACGGTGGAATGGCCGTCGGACATAGTTCACATGGGCGGAGTCACCGTCGATCAAACAAACCGCCAAGATGAAGTCGTCCGGCATGTTCAACCCGGTCAGGATTTCGTTCTTGGTGACCGTGACCGTCTTCGCTCCGTTGACTCGTCCTTTAACTTCGATGAACCGCAATCGCCCAGTGTTAGGAATGCTTGATTCGATGTCGTAGCCGAGCAACCGCGAAAGTTCGTCCCACTTGCGATCGGTGCCGCTCTGTCGGACTCGCATCGCGAGAGATTCGAGTTCCTGCAATTGAGCAATCTCGATGCGCAGTTCGGCGATCGTCCGAGCCGCCGATGCTTGATCGACGACTTGCTCTTCAACTTCCTCGATTTCGGATTCCGGAGAGTCTTCAAGATCATCCAGGTCGTCGTCCGTGTATTTCGGGAGGTCGGCGGTCAGGTCCACTCCAACCTCGGCTCCGCGTTTGAGCAACTGCTCTTCGCGAAGCCGCTTCTCCAGCCGCTCACGGCGTCGCTTGAGTGACTGGTAAATCGCTTCCGGCGACGACGCCAATCGGCGTTGCAAGATCGTCAGGGCGAACCCAACAGTTCCTCTGCTGCCGCCATTCTCCAAAGCGTCAGCACGGTTGAACTCTTCGCGAACGTATTCCGTGACCCGCTTGTAGAGGTCGGCTTCGCCATCCGACAGCGAATAGCTCACCGTGTAGGCTCGACGTTCGGGGAACAGCGGCGTTCCATCAAACTTGAGCAACTGCTCCTTCACCAAACGTCGCATCAGGTCGGACGAGTCGCTGACGTGGACACCGTCACGGAATTTGCCTTCAAAGCGATCACCGTCCAGCAACGCCATGAAGAGTTGAAAGTCGGCTTCCTTTCCATTGTGCGGTGTGGCGGTGAGCAACAAGAAATGCCGCGTTAGTGTCGAAAGCAATTGTCCCAGCCGATACCGCTTCGTGTATTTGACCTCGTTGCCGAAGTAGGTGGCGCTCAGCTTGTGAGCTTCATCGCAAACGATCAAATCCCAATCGGTCTGCTTGATCTTGGCCTGGGCTTCTTCGTCGCGACTCAGTTTGTCGAGCCGACAAATCGCCAGAGACGTTTCGCTGAACCAATTTCCCGAACGGGACGCTTCCATTGCATCATTGGTCAGGATCTCGAACGGCAAATGAAATCGCCGGTCGAGTTCGTCTTGCCACTGCTCAACCAAGCTGCCGGGGCAGACGATCAAACAACGCTGCAAGTCTCCACGAGCTTGCAACTCTTTGATGAACAGCCCGGTCATAATTGTCTTGCCGGCTCCGGGGTCATCGGCCAAGAGAAACCTCAGCGGTTGCCGTGGCAGCATCTCGCTGTAAACCGCCGTGATCTGGTGCGGAAGTGGATCGACCAGCGACGTGTGAACCGCCAACAGCGGGTCGAACAAATACGCGAGGCGAATCCGGTTCGCTTCGGACAGCAGACGAAACAGAGCACCGTCTCCGTCAAAACTCCACGGGCTTCCGGTCTGAGCAACCTCCAGCGTTGGCTCGCGGTCGCGATAGATCAGCTCATTTCCAAGCCGTCCAGCACTGTCTTTGTAGGTGGCTTCAATGGCCACCGTCCCGATCCAACGAACATCAATAATCGAGACCAACCCATCGGGAAGAATCCCTTTGACTGCCGCCCCGCGAGTGATTTCTTCAAGTGTCGCCATGTCGTTCCTTCTTTAGGACAATCTACGGCGAGAGATGGGGTCTCTAAAGTCCGTCACGCCGGGAGCCATCGCCCAGACGCAATCACTGCACCGCGCCCATGTGGTGTGCTTGTGGGTTCATGCCGCCGCATGCCTCTAAAAGTTTCGGAATGGAAGCCTATACCGACGTTATGACGGATGCCTCTAGAGAAACGAGTCCGCACTACACGGCTCGGCCGATCTTCCAGCGCAAGTATGCTTGCAGGAATTCGTCAATATCGCCGTCGAGCACTGGCTGCGGATTGCCAACGCGCAAGCCAGTTCGAGCATCTTTCACGAACTGGTCCGGGTTGAGCACGTAATGCCGAACCGGTTCACCGCCGAAGCCGATCGTCGTCTTGCTGCCCCGTTTGGCGGAAAGTTCGGCGGCGAGTTTGTCCCGTTGAATCTGGTAGAGCTTGGCAATGAGCATTTTCTTCGCAGCCGATTTATTCTTCGTCTGAGAACGCTCGTTCTGACAGGCCGCGACGACGCCAGTCGGGATGTGCGTCAACCGCACGGCCGAGTCAGTCTTGTTGACGTGCTGTCCGCCAGCTCCGCCCGCTCGAAATGTGTCAACTCGTACATCGTTCTCCCAATCGACGTCGATCTCGACGTTCTCGTCCACTTCGGGAGTCACATCCACTGCTGCGAATGACGTCTGCCGGCGTGCCGCGGAATCGAACGGGCTGATGCGGATCAGGCGATGCACGCCGATCTCGCCCTTCAAATGCCCGTAAACGTAGTCGCCGCGAATGGCAATTGTCGCATTGCGGATGCCGGCCTCTTCACCCGGTGAGCGATCCAATTCCTCGGTCGCGAATCCGTGTTCTTCAGCCCAGCGCAGATACATGCGGAGCAACATCTCGGCCCAGTCGGCCGCGTCGGTTCCTCCCTCGCCCGCTTGAACCTGCACGTACGCGCCACAAACGTCCTCCGGCGCGGACATCATCTCTCGCAGTTCGAGCGCGGCGAGTTCGCCTTGAACCCGCTCCAAGAGCTGCGTCAGTTCCCGTTCGCTCTCGCCGGACTCGTCGTCCTTCGCGAATTCGACAAGCACCTGCATGTCATCCGCGGAAGCAATCAGCGAATTCAACGGCTTCGTAATGGCCGTGAGCTGCCGCAGCTCATTGACCACCGCCTGAGCTTTTTCTTGGTTGTTCCAAAAACCGCCACCCGCCATCGCGGCGTTGATTGCGTCAACGCGTCTCTGCTTATTGAGTAAGTCAAAGAGAGTCCCGCAGATGCATGATGCGGGCCCGAACGTCATCGCAGGTTTCGCGAAGTACGTGATCCATGGAAAGAGTCCTTTCGACGCAGAGTGATTGTTGAAGGGGAAGAAATAATCGAACAGCGTGTCGATTGCTAGCAGGTCAGAATTGATCGTTGGTTATTGATCGTTGGTCATTGTTGATGCGCCCGCCAAAAGTCGTGGGGCAGGTTTTTAACCTGCCGGAACTGCCGTGAAACGCGGGCAGGT
>JAYVSP010000545.1:0-7253 GCA_043775215.1 Planctomyces sp.
CCCGACCCCGTCACGTTGGTCGCCTCTGCATCTTCTAAAGACCGCTTCCAATCCGTTAGCCGGATGGTTTGTCTCCGGCCCCATGTAAGGAACGATAAGCGCTGCGTCCAAAACCGACTCCACTTCATACTCGGTAACCGAACACCGGCCGTTGTAAGCCGTCGCGTAGTTCTCGTGGTCTGTCAACCGCATGGATTATTCCGTTCGGAGATGACGGGGTCGGGAGTCTTTTTCTGGCCGCCTGTCGTTCGATCACGTTTGTCGCTTCACGTTGAGGCGGCCAGAAAAAGACTCCCGACCCCTTGGCTCACTTCACTTCAACTCTTTGATCCGAATCCGGCGGTACTCCATCTGCCCGCGGTCGGCCTCGAGTCCGATGGGTCCGGTGGGTGGGAGTTCATTCGGGAAGGCCAGCGGTTCGCCGTTGCAGGTACAGGTTGCGATCTTGCCTTTCACGATGACGTCGATTTCATTCCAGTCTTGTGGCTTGTAGCTCTTCAAGTCTTTGTACGGGCCGGCCACGTAGTAGTCGCGGCATTGAAGCTGTGGCTTGCGGAGGAAGATGCCGCTGTCGGCGTTCACTCCGGCGCGGAATTGCAGCTTGAGATGGAAGTCGTGCGGGAATTCGCGCGTCGTCCACATTTGAGCCAGTCCCTTGCCGGGGTTTACGACGATGCGGCCGTCTCGTGCGGTGTAGCGTCCGTCGCTGGCATTCGCTTGGCCGTCGAAAGCTGGGCCATTCGCATAGTGCCAGCCGGTCAAGTCGGTTCCATTGAGCAGCGGCTCGAAGCCCGGTTCCAGTTCAAAAGCGCCGTCGGTTTGAAACGGCGATGCGGGTAAGCCGGACTTGTTCCAAAGATTAATGTCCGGCACGTTGGACCACCCGTAACGAACCGTGACAGGAGCGGCCACGGCCTCGCTGGAGACGATGATGGTGTTGCCTTCGATCACCGCGCGAGCTTCCGCAAACTTGCCGTCGATGTCCGCGATGGTGAACCCCTTGAGATCGCCATCCTTCCCCACGAGTCCACCGCCGACGTGCTTGAAGTTGAGGATCACGCGGTTGCCTTTGACGCTTATCGAGTCGTAAGTCGGTCCTGAGTATTCGACCTGTTCGCCGTACGCGAGTGCTCGCGCGGCGAGCGCCAATCGCTGGCCGATCGGCTGCTTGTCCTTCGGATGGATATCGGTCGGGTGACCGATGTCAGTGGTCACGGCCATTGCCGTGTTTTGTGTGGTCTGCGTGGTGATTCGCTGAGCTTCACGTACTTCCGGGGACATGCCGTTGTGAGGTGTGATCTGCACGAACAAGAATGGGAAATCTCCCTGGCCCCACGCTTTTCTCCAACTGCCGATCATGGCGGGGAAGAGCGTTTGATATTCCTTGCCGCGTCCTGAGTTTGATTCCCCCTGATACCAGATTGCTCCGCGCATGGCGTAAGGCTGGAGCGGTGCGATCGAACCGTTGTAGAGTCCAGTCGGCCGATTATTGCTCAAGCCGGGCTCTTGTGGCGGAGTGGGCTTTTTCGGTTCTGGCTTGCCATCCGCCTTGGCCTTCGCGACAGCTTGCTCGTGCGCTTTCAAGAGTTCGGGTTCGCGGAGTTTGAAGGCTTCTAGAGCCTTCGGGTAATCGGCCACGCGAGCGGCTTGTTGATCGAGCAGCGGCTTCAAGGTCGGGTTGCTTTCAAGATCTGCTTTCGCGGTCCAGGCTTCGGCGACGGTACCGCCAACGGCTGACTTGATCAATCCCACGGGGACGCCCAACTTCTGCCGCAGTTCCTTGCCGAAGAAATAGGCCACTGCGGAAAAGCTTGTCGCGCTTTGCGACGAATCGACGGCCCAAGTGTTACCAATCGAATCCTGTGGTTCATCAACGGCACGAGCCGATGCGTTGAACAGACGCAACTGCGTATCGCCGGCGGCCGCGATCGCTTCGTCGCCGCCAATCGCTCCCTTGAGTCCGAACGCCATGTTGGACTGACCGCTGCAAACCCAGACTTCGCCGACAAGCACGTTGGCGATTTTCGATTTTTGATTGCCGATTTTCGATTCGACGGTTAATTCGCGCGGCTCGGCGCTGGCGGGCAGAGGGTCGAGTCGCACGATCCATTTGCCGTGTGCGTCCGCAGTCGCGGTTTTCGTCTGACTGGCAAACTCCACAGTGACTTCGCTCGCGGGCTCCGCCTTGCCCCAGACCGGAATGGGCATGTCACGCTGCAAGACCGCGTGGTCGGTGAACAGGCTGCTGAGAGCCAGTTTCTCGGCGGCGCTGAGCGGACTGCAAACAAACGTGCTGACGACAAGCGAGAGGGCGATCCAATAGTTTCTCATGGTTGAGTGCTTTCATAGACAAGAGGCGGTTTCGCCCTATCGTCGTCGCTGAATTCGCCAGAATTCAGACATTTGGAAGTACAACGATCTGAAGTCTGGCGACTTCAGCTACAGTCTAGCGATGTAGATTAGGCGATCGTCGCGTCGATCCAGTTCGACAGGGCACTCTGGACGGACTTCAAGATTTCTTCGCGGCGTTGTTTCAATGCGGGCAGCGGCAGTTCGTCACGGCTGCCGTCGGCCGGGTGAGCGAACACGTAGAACTTGATCTTCGGCTCGGTCCCGGACGGCCGAGCGGCGATGCGGACGCCGGTTCTCGCTCCGGGAATGTCGACGACGCCGTCGAAGATCAGCAAGTCACCGGTGGGCTGCTCAAGGCGGCTAATGACTCGGTTGGCCGGCAATGATCGGACTTCATGCTGCTGGTAGTCGCGGACTTCTGTGAGTCGCGCACCATTCAGTTCGATGGGCGGAGCGGAACGCAACATGGCCGTCAACCTCTGAATTTGAGCACGGCCACTTTCGCCGGTGCAGGTCTTCGAGAGCTGGCTGTCACAGAAATAACCGTACTCGCGGTGAAGGTCATCGAGTCGATCGAGCAGCGTCTTGCCAGAGATCTTCAACTCGGCCGCGAGTTCCAAAAGATACAACGCCGGGATCGCCGCATCCTTGTCGCGAGCATACGTCCCCGCGAGATAGCCCAGCGATTCCTCGAAGCCAAAGGCGAATTTATCCGGGCCTTGTTCGTCGATGACGCTGGCAATGTACTTGAATCCGACGAGCAACTCGCGGAAGCAACGCACTCCGTAAGCGTTGGCGATCGCGGCGATCATCGGTGTGCTGACCAGCGTGGAAACCAGGAAATGCTCGGGCGTCAGTGAGCCGGCTTGGCGGCGTTGCCGCAAAATATAATCGGCCAGCAATATGCCGGTGCGATTACCACTGACGGGCACATACGAGCCGTCGGCGGCTCGCACCGACAGGCCAATGCGGTCGGCATCCGGGTCGGACGCAAGGATCAAGTCGGCGTTGATGGCTTTGGCGCGCGGGACGAGTGCATCAAGTACTGCCTTGCGTTCGGGATTTGGAAAGCGGTCGGGAGCAAACGGGAAATTGCCGTCGGGCAGCCGCTGTGCGGGATGAATCTCGACCTGTCGAAAGCCTGCCTCAAGTACAGCGCGATAGACCGACGTTTCGCCGACCCCGTGACATGGACTGAAGAGCGCGACGATGTCTCGTTTATTCGATAGCGAGTTGCCGACCACGGCACGTATGAACGGGATGTCGAGTTCCTCGCCAATCAGTTCGATTCGGCCGTCACTCAACGCGGTCAGAAAGTCACACGTTGGAATGGATGCGGCGGACTCGACGGCGGCGATGATCTTGTCGGCATCCTCTTCGAGCACTTGCCCGCCGGTGTGCGAATAGACCTTGAAGCCATTGTCCGCCGGGGGATTGTGCGAGGCGGTGATCATCACACCGGTACCGCACTTCAACTCGCGAACCGCGAATGAGATCTCCGGTGTCGAGCGGTAAGAGAGAAACAAAAATGTCTTGATGCCGTGTGCCGCGAAGACGCTAGCGGTGATGCGGGCAAACTCTTGAGAACGATTCCGCGTGTCGTGGCCGATGACCGCTCGATGCCACTCCGGCGGCAGCGACTGCTTGACGTGGATCGCGACACCATGAGCCGACTCGGCAATCGTCCGCTCGTTGATCGTCGCCGTACCGAGTTCGCCCATTGGCCCGCGCCGGCCGCCGGTTCCGAACGGGATGCGCTCCCAGAACGAATCTTGCAACACGGCCCACGAGCCTTCGCCGATCAGTTGAGTCAGCCGAGGCACAAACGATGCATACTGTGGCTGCGTCAGCCATGATCGCAGGTTCTCACTCGCTGCTTCTGACAGTTGTCCGCGTTGCACGGAGGTGGCCAATTGAGCCAAGAGGTCGTTCAAGTTGCTGGTCATGAATCAGTCCCTTGCGTGACGTGAAGCAGGCGGCTCGCCTGCTCGGAATTCTGCTGGAAATCACCGGCGAGCCGCCTGTGCTACGGGTCGGTGAAGTCGATGTGGCAATTTTGTGACGTTCGTTGCTGAGACGCAACACCGCCGAAATGACGGGATGACTCCGGCATCTGACCGAATGTGAGTTTGATCCTAGGAACTCCAGGCGAAATCGTTCGGCAACGGTTCCAAGCGTGGTGTATCTCTTGGTCAACGAAGTCGTGATGCGCGCGGAGTGCATCGCGTCCCAAGGTCGGTTGGACTCTGTCTCGACCGAAGCATCGTTCTTTGCGGGGTGAGCGGGCATGTTGCATGCAGTCATCATGGCGGGAGGCAGCGGGACTCGGTTCTGGCCGCAGAGCCGTAAGCGGACTCCGAAACAACTGCTGCCGTTGGCGGGAACGGCGACGCTGATTCAGCAGACAGTCGCGCGCTGCGAGCCGTGGGTTCCGGCCGAGCGAGTGCATGTCGTCACGAACGCCGTACAGCGCGAGCAAACGCAGTCACAATTACCGCAATTGCCAGCCGAGAATTTTCTGGCTGAACCGTGTGGCCGAAACACCGCTCCATGCATTGGGCTGGCGGCGCTGGAGTTGATCCGCCGAGACCCCGAGGCCGTGATGCTCGTCATGCCGGCCGATCACGTCATTCGTCCACACGAACAATTTCGCGATGCGGTCGAACGGGCCGTTGGCTTGGTGGATCGCGATCCTCGACGGCTGGTCTTGTTCGGTGTCGCCCCGACCTATCCGGCGACAGGCTTCGGATACATCGAATGTGGAACAGTGGTAGACAGCGGCGTTCGCGGTTCGTTTCAGGTGGCATCGTTTCGCGAGAAGCCGGACCTGGAGACCGCTCGCGAGTATCTGAAACGTGGACAGTTCTTCTGGAACTGCGGCATCTTTGTGTGGCGCGCAGCTCGGATTCTAGAGACGCTCCGCGAGTTCGAACCGCAACTTCACGCAGGGCTGCTGCGCCTGTCGGAATCGCTCGGCACCGAGCGTTGGCCGGCAGCGCTGGCCGAGCAATTTCCGCAGCTCAAGTCGATTTCGATCGACTATGCGGTGCTGGAGAAAGCCTCCGACGTCTGTGTGGTGGAAGCTCCGTTTGAGTGGGATGACGTCGGTAGCTGGCAAGCGCTGCCGCGATTGCTGGGAGCGGACGCAGACGGCAACACGATCGTCGGTTCGTACTGTGGCATCGACACCCGCAACTGCATCGTGCGTTCCACGAAGGAGCACCTCATCGCCACGGCGGGCTTGTCGGATTGCATCGTCGTGCATACGCCGGATGTCACGCTGGTCGCTCGCAGGGATGACGAGGACGCCGTGCGGCAACTGGTAGCGCTCGTCGAACGCGAAGGGCTGTCGAAATTCCTGTGAGACTTTGGAGTGCGGTGGCTCGACACCGCTTTCGATCGCCGCAGAGCGGCTTTCTTTTCCGACAAAAAGCGGCTCTGCCGCAAAACCAAAGCGGTGTCGAGCCACCGCACTCCAAAGAGTCTGTCATGACGCCGCTCCGTTTTCGTCCGTTGCTGAAACGCATTCGTTGGGGCGGAACGCGCCTCGGACATGTCCTGCACAAGCCGATCGGGCCGGAGCGAGATTATGCCGAGAGCTGGGAAGTTTGCGATCACGGAGCGGATCAGAGTGTCGTCGATGGTGGTGACTGGGACGGCCTCACACTGCGGCAACTGATCACCCACCATGGCCTCGAACTGTGCGGTCCAGGACGGCGGCTGAAGCAGTTCCCCTTGCTCGTCAAGTTTTTAGATGCGACCGATCGGCTCTCGGTACAAGTACATCCGAACGACGTACAAGCCCGCTTCTTCACGCCGGACGAGAACGGCAAGACTGAAGCTTGGATCATTCTCGATGCACAGCCCGAAAGTGTGATTTACGCCGGCTTGAAACGAGGCATCGATCAATTTCGGTTGGAACGGCATCTGGCGAACGGAACTGTCGAGCAGTGTCTGCACTCGTACTCGGTTCGCGCGGGAGACTGCGTGTTCATTCCGGCGGGAACCGTGCATGCGATCGGCGAAGGAATCCTGCTGGCCGAGGTCCAGCAATCGAGCGACCTCACGTTCCGATTACACGATTGGGGCCGGCTGGGGAACGACGGGAAACCTCGTCCGCTGCACATTGAAGAATCGCTGGTCTGCATCGACTTCGATCGCGGCCCAGTTGCCCCAGTCGTGCCACGCCCGCTGACGTCGTCATCGCCGAAAAGCATCGGCACCACCAGCGAGGAGTTGGTTGCCAACGAGTTCTTCGTGTTGCACCGCCACACGATGCACGGGCAAACGTGGTTTCGATCGGACAACCGTTTTCATGTGGTGCTGGTTTTGGGAGGCGAAGGAGTTCTCTCCTGCCACGACGTTGAACATCCTCTGACCGTCGGCACAACATTGCTCATGCCGGCCGCCGGTCCTGCGAGTCGGATCGTGGCCTTCGACGAACTTAAATTGCTGGATGCCTTCCTGCCATTGGATTCGCTGGAGGCGGCTTCAAACGTAAAACAGGCGGCTCGCCGATATTGTTTTTCCGACGTTTCTCAGCCTCTTTTTGACGCTGGCTAGTGCTGCGTCTTTTAAGCGGAATGGCGTCAGCCGGCGTCAGCCGGCGGACGAATCGCAAATGTGGTTCTGGCCCAACGGGCCAAGACTCGAAAGCCCAGGGCAACGCCCTGGGTTTGATGGCGTCGAAAACGGTAAGCCCTGAAGGGGCGAAATCCCCGCTGATCTTCACTCATGACTCCAGGTTGCACTGCCTTCATGAGCGGAGATAAGTGCCGATTAGTGTTCCTGTTCTCTGCGTCCGTGCTCCGGTCTTCTGTCATCAGGCCCGAAGGGACGTCACTCGAAAGCCCAGGGCAACGCCCTGGGTCAACGGGCGCAACATCACCAAAGCCCTGAAG
>JAYVSP010000546.1:0-23581 GCA_043775215.1 Planctomyces sp.
CTGGAACTTGTTTCTGCACGCGTCCTAAGTTCAGCGGGCAAGAGAGTCCTGGCTACCGATTTTACTCCTGGGCAATTTCTCATCCTTTTGTCGCGGTAATCGGCAGACCAGAACTTTTTTGCATTCCTTTCCGTCTCATGTGGCCCGCTTTGGCGTAAATTCGCTCAATGGCTGGGAAGGAGACGCCACTATGACTCGCTACAAGAACCCGGCAATCAAACAACTCGCGGATCAGCAGGTGCGATTTGCTCCGCCTGCTGTGCGGCTGGAGCAGATCGAGCAAACGGAGCGGCTGATCGAAGAGATCACGCCGGACTCCACGTACCGTTACGACGATCTTTGTCACCGGCTGACGAATTTTCGTCCCGATCGCTATCCGAATTTGATGCTCACGGCGGACGAGGCGGTCCATGATTTGCGTTGTTTTGTCGAAGACCTGTCGGCCAGCGTGAACCTCACCACTGAAATGGTCAACGAGCCGGTACTCTCGCTGCAGGACGTTAGCAGCCGCTATCACGTCTCGACGAAGACGGTCAGCCGGTGGCGACAGCGCGGCTTGGTCGCTCGCCGTTTCGTGGTGGGAAGTCGTAAGCAGCTTGGCTTTCTGGAATCGTCCGTTCGGCGGTTTGTGTTGCGTCATCGCGACGAGGTCGCACGCGGCAGCCGCTTCAGCCAACTCACCGATGACGAACGCTTCGACCTCATTCGCTGGGCGCGGCGGCTGGCGAAATGGGGCGGCCACCCGACCGAGGTTGTCCGCCGAGTGGCACACAAATTTGATCGTGCTCCCGAAACTGTTCGCTACACCCTAAAACAGTATGACAAGCAGAACCCGGAGAACGCCGTGTTCCCGAATGCGACCGATCCACTGACCGAAGAAGAAAAGCGAGAGATTTTCCGGCTCTCGCGGCTGAACATGTCGTTGGAAAAGCTCGTCACGCGGTTTCGCCGCACACGATCGAGCATCTACCGCATTCTGTCCGAGATGCGTGCTCGGCAACTGCTCGATCAGCCGATCGAGTTCATGGATCACGATTCGTTCCGGCTGCCGAATGCCGATGCCGTCATCCTGTGCGACGCTCCGCCACGCGATTCCGTCGAGATCCTGAGACCGCCAACCGGGCTGCCGCCCTACCTAGAAAGCCTCTACCAACTCCCGCTGCTGACACGTGAAGAGGAAGGATACTACTTCCGTAAGATGAACTACCTGAAATTCAAGGCGGAGCAATTGCGACGCACGCTGGACCCGCAACGTCCGAAGGCGGGCGTGATGCGCGAGGTCGAGCGGCTCATGGAAGAGAGTCTGTCGGTCAAGAATTTTCTCATTCGCAGCAACCTGCGGCTGGTCGTATCGATCGCGAAGAAGCACCTGCGGCCTAATGTCAACTTTTTCGAAATGGTTAGCGACGGCAACATGTCGCTGATTCGAGCGATCGAAAAGTTCGACTTCAGCCGCGGCAACAAATTCTCGACGTATGCCTCGTGGGCCATCATGAAGAACTTTGCCCGGACGATTCCGGCCGAACACACCTTGCACGATCGCTTCAAGACCGGTGCGGATGAGGTCTTTCAATTCTCGTCCGATGACCGAGCGAATCAGTTTCAAGTCGAACGAGAGAATCGTACTCAGCACGACATCCTGATGAAGATTCTCGACCGCCTTGAACCGCGTGAACGTGAAATCCTGATGCTCCGATTCGGACTCCGTCCGGGAGCCGAGCCGCAGACTCTGGAGGAAGTCGGCCACCGCTTCGGTGTGACCAAAGAGCGAGCGCGCCAATTGGAAGCTCGCGGCCTGAAGAAGCTCCGGCAAATTGCGTCCGACGAAAAGCTCGACATCCCTGGCGTTTAATTTGGAGTGCGGCGATGCATCACCGCTTTGCTTCGCGGCGATGTCGCTTTTCTCTTGTTGGGTCGTGTTGCTGATTCGAGCGAAAAGAAAGCGGCTCCGCCGAAAAGCAAAGCGGCGATGCATCACCGCACTCCAAAAAGCTCACGCCGGTTCCAAGATCTGTAGCTTTACAGCCTGGACGAAGTCTTTGACCTTCGGCCGGTATTCCATCATGTGCGGCGCGACCAAATGGGCTTTCAGGTGGTCGAGGCTTTCCCATTTCTCAACGACGGTAACGCAGTCGGCACGCAGCGGTCCTTGAGCAGGGAGATCCGTCGTCGCATCGACCGTCGGGCCATACTCGATGCAGCCCGCCTCGGCACAAACCAGCGGGACGATTTGCCGAAACTCACGCAAGAAACTGTCGCGAGTGCCAGGATTCAGTTCGATGGACGCGATGACGAAGATCACGGCAGAAGACTCCTGTTATTAATGTGACGACAAATCCAAATCCCAATGACCAAATCCCAAGTGATGAGCGACCGGCCTAATTTCTCAACGCGAGCTTCAAATACGGCGTTTCGATTTTGGACATTGGAGCTTGGGATTTGGACATTCCCAGTGCTACCCGTAGATGTCGTGCGCTTCCTTGTGGCCGAGCCGTTTCGCGCGGATCAAGCCGTCGGCCAACTTCTCACCGTTGGGATCAAGATACACTCGGCCGGTTGACTCGCCGCGGCTGGGGCGGACGTCGAGGACGTGAATGTTGAAGATGAACGCCGAGTCCGACAGTGCTTGAAACCAATGCACGTTGTCCTTGTCATCCGAGATCGATGACGTCTCACTCGCTTCGAATTTGCGGTCGATCGTCGGCTTGATCACGATGTGCGATTCCTCATCCTTCAGGCGATCGTACAACCGGCCGCGCAGATCGCCTTTCAAAATCAAGAACGCGGTCGCCATGTTGTTGTGTCCGTGCGGCACGACCGAGCGGCCTTTCTTCAGCGCGAACACTTGCCGGCCAAAGACATACTCCGTTGGCAAACCTTCGACCTTCGGAAACTTTGGTCGCAGGCTGTTGGCGCCGTTCTCGACGATCTTCAGATCTTTGGTCAGCGCGTCGAAGTCGATCAACCGCAATACGTCGGGCAGATCGATCTTCCGAAACAACGCTTCGACCTGCTTCTGCCATTCCACCTGAGCAATCTTCTGGCCGCGAACATCCATCGCCAGCGAATTCACATCGGCCAGCCACTTGATCGCGGCCGGCTTGACCTCGTCCGCGAAGGCGTCTTGGCGGAACAGCGTTTCGAGCAGCGAATAGCTCAGCAGCGAACCCAACGTAGCCTTGGTGAAATCTCGGCGACTTAGCTCGTTCATAGTGGTTCCTTTCGATGATCTGGTCTGCCCAATGAGTCGCAGCAAAGTACCGTGAAGCTGACTCACCGGCCAGTCCGGCTGGTTCCGAAAGTGCGTCTCGCCACGGCTGTCAAGTGCTGCAATGACATCCGTTAGCAACTTTCCAAGCATCGACAATTCGGAAACTGGGCACTTTCGCGACGTCTGAAAGGAGCAATAGAATCCGCTCCGATTCTTGTTCTCGTCAGCCGCATGAGTCCTCTTGAAGAGCATGCCATGAACGTTGGATTTGTCAGGCCGGATGTCTCGGAATTGAATCTCGCGCTGTTCGGCCGCTCGGTGCATCCGGAGCTGTTCGTGATTCACGAAAGACGGATCGTGTCTCAACAGGGCTTCGTGGCGCAGATCGCGATCTCCAGTGCCGGTCACGTGCTGCAATTTCGCACGGCGAAGCAAGTGCTGTGTGAAGTGGTCGCTCCGCGCGAACAGCCTCTGCCTCACCGGCAACGCTTGTTCAATAAGAAACTCCGCGGGTGTCGCGACGAATCGCTCTGTTTGCCGGGCGGCATCGGCTATCACTTAAGCTTTCAAGTGGAGCAACTGGACCCGGAAATCTACTTGCGCCTGCACGAAGAGTTCTCGACCGACTGTGGCAAGGCAACTCTGGGCCATATGTTCAACCCAGTAAATCGGCTCGCGCCGGCCGCGATTAGCTATTTACAAGTGGATCTTTTCCCGCGCAGCCTGTTGGTCCACGCTTTTCACACGTTCCCGGAAAACTGTGCCGTCCTGAAGACACAGACACTGATTGAACTGCCGGGAGACTCATAATCGTTGTCATGCAGCACAATAGTTGCCATGTCCCTGCGGAAATCCTCGTCTCGATGCCTGCGCGCGAGCAGTGTTGGTGACCTCAATGACCTGCCCTTTGGTGCGTGATCAACCTGCTTTCTCTCTCTGCTCCGCGAACAACGGCCTCCGCTTGCGGCCGGTCGTCGGTGAACCATGGAGCAACGCTCCGAGAAGTTTTCGGGTATGCTTGAAACATGGACGACAACCACGTCATTGACGTCGCTGAACGGGATGAGATCCTGTCGCTCGACACACCGGTGCAGTTCGTTGCCGGTGTGGGGCCGGCGCGAGCCGTGATGTTGGAACGGTTGGAGCTGAAGACGGCGGAAGACCTGTTGTTCAACTTGCCGCGCGATGTGCTGGACCTGTCGAAGGTCACGCGGGTCAAAGACCTGTGTGCCGACGTGCCACAGACGGTCAAAGGAACGGTCGTTGATCGGGACGCCAAGTTGACTCACACCGGCAAGACGCTGACTGCTGTGCTCCTCGATTGCGGCGACGGCTACGTGCGCGGCTTGTGGTTCAATCAACCGTGGATGATCAAGCGATTCGCCGATCAGCAGTCGGTGCTGTTCTCCGGCAAGCCGAAATGGAGCAAGGGCCGCTGGGAATTCAGCAACCCGGAGATTCAATATCTCGACACCGACGACCGCGACAACGTGGGTGAGGTCTTGCCGCGATACCACTTGACCGAGGGATTGCGGATGTTCGAGATGCGGCGGATCGCACGCTCCGCCGTCGAGCATTTCGCCGAACTTATTCCCGAGCACCTTCCCGACGAGTTGCTCACGCGACACAAGTTGCCGCGGCGGTGCGAAGCAATCCGGCAATTGCACATCCCGAAGACAATGGCCGAATACAAAGCGGCGAAGCGGCGGCTGATCTTCGAAGACTTGTTGGAGTTTCAAGTGGGCCTGGCACTGCGCCGTCGCGCGTGGAAGCGCGGACCACCTGCTCCGCCGTTGCCGGTCACTGCGAAGATCGACGCGCGAGCGCGGCGGCTGTTTTCATTTCAGTTCACCGCTGGGCAAAATCAGGCCGTTGCAGAAATCTGCCGTGATTTGGGCACCGATCAAGCAATGCACCGGCTGTTGCAGGCAGACGTCGGAGCGGGAAAGACGGCGATCGCGATTTACGCTTTGCTGGTCGCAGTGGCGAATGGGCATCAGGCGGTCATCATGGCTCCGACCGAATTGCTGGCCAATCAGCACTGGAACACGGTCGATTCGCTGCTGGCGGAAAGCCGGGTCGAGCGGCGATTGCTGACCGGCAGTCTGACAGAGGCACAGCGGCGCCAGACTTTGGCCGAGATTGAATCGGGCGCCGCGAACCTGATCGTCGGGACGCAGGCACTCATTCAAAAGGATGTGCGGTTCGCGAAGCTCGGTCTGGTCGTGATCGATGAACAGCACAAATTCGGCGTTGCGCAGCGAGCCCACTTCGGTCACGGTGGCCTCGCGCCGCATGTGCTGGTCATGACCGCGACGCCGATTCCACGCAGTTTGTGTCTGACGCAATTCGGAGATTTGGACATTACCGCGATTACCGATTTGCCTCCCGGCCGGCAGAAAATCGAAACACATCGGGTCTATTCCGAGCCGACTCGCCAGCGTGCCTGGAACTTTGTGCGAGAGCAACTTCGTGCCGGCCGGCAGGCATACGTCGTCTGCCCGCGCATTGGTGCGAGTGATTCCGACGATGAAGAGACGATCGTCGAGTGGTTGCAGAGTTGGGCTCCGGGTGCCGCATCGGCGAACTCAGGGTCCGAGATGCCGCTGGCGGCGGAAGAAGCGTTCGCCAAGTTGTCGATCGGCGAATTGAAGGGCTTTCGGGTCGGACTGGTTCACGGCCGGATGCCGCGAGACGAACGAGCGGCCACGATGGAACGCTTTCGCAATGGAGAGATTCAAGCCTTGATCGCGACGACGGTGATTGAAGTCGGCGTCGATGTGTCGAATGCGACATTGATGGCGATCTTTCACGCCGAGCGATTCGGACTCTCGCAGCTTCATCAACTGCGCGGTCGCGTGGGACGAGGCAAGTTCCAGGGATATTGCTTTCTGTTCTCCGACAACGACGATCCCGAAGCCTTGCGCCGTTTGTACGCGGTCGAGAGCAGTACGAACGGCTTTCAAATCGCCGAAGCGGACTTTGATCTGCGCGGTCCAGGCGATGTCTTGGGGACTCGGCAACACGGCGAGATGCCGTTGCGAGTCGCCAACATCTTTCGCGATCGCGAACTGCTGTTGGAAGCTCGCAACGCCGCGTGGGACGCTATCGACCGCGGAGTCATCGACACCGCCGAATATGCGCCGCTCAAGCTACAAGTGCTCAACCGCTTCGCCGAGTTGATGGACCTGCCGAAGACCGGGTGATCCTGGAGCCGTTGCTAGCCCTCAAGGACGCGAGCTTGTGGATTGGAGGGCAAGTTTTTCAACCGGCCCATCCAGATGGATCTCGATTTCAAGGGCAGGTTGAAAACCTGCCCCACGAAATCAAACTAACGTCGCCCGCGTCCACCTCCACCTCCACCTCCACCTCCACCACCACCACCTCCACCTCCACCACCACCACCTCCACCTCCGCCTCCGCCGCCACCACCTCCGCCGCCACTTCGGCGATAACGGCGCTGAGCGGGAGCTGGAGGCGTTGGTTCGCTGCCGCCGGAACCGCGCGGATCACCAATGAGGCTTTCGCCTTCGTCTTCGGGGTCAAGGTTTCTTCCGACCAAGTGCGGATTCAACAAGAAGCGGATCGCTTCTTCCCACGAGGGCATCTTGGCGTAAGTGATCACCGGAACAACTTCGTCCTCGTCTTCGTCCTCTTCGTCGACATCATCCAGGTCAGTCGTTGTCGCGTGTTGGGGTTCGTCAGAGAAGGCACCCTCAGTGGCAGGCGTCGAGTCGGTTTCGGCACCAACAGCTTCGGGACGGCGGCGACGACGGCGACGACGACCACGATGTTCTGACGGACGTCCTTCGTCCGAGTCCGAAACGTCAGCTCCATCCGCGCTCTCCGACTCATCGTCATTGGCTGCGCTGTCTTCAGAAGCCGAGGCAGGGATGAAATCGGCTGTGTCACCGGGTTTTTCCAGCACTTCATTCAGATCAAACGTCGTACCTTCGTCCGTTGCCGCGGAGGCACCTTCGGGGCGGCGCCCCCCACGTCGGCGACGTCGGCGACGAGGGCGCGGATCTTCGCTCGAGTCCATCTCGCTGACGCCGGAGACCGGAGCCTCGTCCGACTCGTCATCGGTTTCGGCGGCGGGAAATGCGGATGTTTCCACGACGCTGTCGGTGGGAACGAGCCGCACATCGGAATCGTCTTCTTCCGGCCAAACCAATTCTTCTTCGACCGGTCTGGATGTGGCTGTCAGAGGCCGTTTGGCGGCCGATCGTGGCAAGACCTTGTCGGCGGCCTCTGTACTTTGTGCAACGTCGTTCTCTGGCCCCCGGTTGGTTTGTGTCGCCGGACGAGAAGTTTCGTCGAAGATGCCTGAACCGAAATCTCCAAAATTATCTGCCGCCACCGGAGTCGGCTGGGGAGCGCGCGGAGTGTTGACGACTGCTGGCAGAGGTTCATCGCGACGCTTTTCCTCGCGTGGGCGGTCTCCACGACTAGCAGATCGCGGACGGTCTGGTGGACCTTCGGCCGGCCGACTGCGCGGCGGAGCGCTGGTTGCTGAGCGGTCTTCAGGGCGTGGGCGAGTTTCTGCCCGAGGCCGCTCGTCGCGCGTTCGCGATTCCTCACGCGGTCGTTCGGCGGGGCGCGGACGATCTTCGGTGCGAGGAGCACGCTCGGTCTTGGCTTGGTCGTCACGTGGCCTTTCGGTGCGGCGACTGCGATCGTCACGTCCCCGAGAAGAAGTGGGCTTGCCGCCGCGATCACGGCCAAATCGAGATCCCGTCCCTTCGGCTCGCGGAGCATCTGTGACGGGAATCTCTTCCCACTCCCAGTTCTCCAGCATGTCCCAATAAGCGTCTTCGCGAGTGCGACGCGGTCGCCGAGGCCCGCGCGGCTGTCCCGGTGCAGCAGTTTCGCCCGATGCAGCCTCGCCCACCGCTTCTACTTCGTCCTCATCTTCCTCGTCCTCTTCGTCGAGGTCATCGTCCGACTCGGCCGCACTGAATTCGGTCGCGAACTCATCATCGGCCGTGGCCGTTAGGAATTCCGGAGCCAGCGTCAGACCGTCGTCGTAGTCGGCGGGGAGAGTCAGTCCTTCAGCATCATAATCTTCGGGCAAGGTCAGACCATCATCATCCGCCTCGTCAGCAATCACATCGGTGCTGGTCGTTTCGCCGATTGCAGTTCCAAACTCCTCCAGACCCGCCCCGAACGAATCGGCTGAAACCGTTTCAGGCGCCTTTCGCTTGGGAGCGGCCGGAGTCTTCGCCGGTACCGGTGCTGGTCGAGTGACAACAACGGGCGCGGTCCGCGGAGTCACCGGGGCGGCTGCCTCCGTCGGAGCGAATTCGACTTCCGCCTGTGCGATGGGGGGCTTGGGGATAACGACCTTGAACATGTCTTCGTCGAGCAGGTCGTCGTCGCCGCTGGCGGGTTTGTCGAGATTGATACCAAAAAGATTCTGAGCGAGTCCCGCCCAATCATCTTCAGGACGTTGATGTTGTGTTTTAGCCATAGGTTGTGAAAGTAACGGGCCGAAGCAGCCTAATCAAGAGGCCCGATGACAAGCAAAACCCGCAGCACAGGCGGCTCGCCTGTGATTTCATTCGAGAAACAGCACTGGCGAGCCGCCTGTGCTACGTTGGAAATCCGCCAGATTTCATGATGATCAGTGACCAACGACCAATAGCCAATGATCAATCATTCGTCGTACGCTGCATCGCGTTTGATGCCGTCGGAACGTTGATCTTTGCCGAGCCCAGTGTCGCCGCGGCATATGCCTCGTTTGGTCAGAAATTCGGCTCGCAGGCCACTGCGGATGAAATCACGGCTCGGTTTTCACAGGCGTTTCGCCGCGCCGATGAAATCTCCGCGACGTGGTTCGGAGAACTCGGCCGGACGAACGAGGAGTACGAACGGGAATTCTGGCAGCAGATCGTGCGAGTGGTCTTGCCCGATGTGACTGATCCCGAAGCGTGCTTTGAAGAAATGTTCGAGCACTTCGCTCGGCCGGAATCTTGGCGGTGTTTTGAGGACGTTGGTCCGACTCTCTTACAGTTGCAAGCTCGGGGCTATGCGGTCCTCATTGCGTCGAACTTCGATGCGCGACTGAATCGAGTGTGCGACGGACTGGCGGAACTGTGTGCCGTACGAGACCGAGTGATCTCATCGCTGGTCGGATACCGCAAAGCACACGGGGGCTTTTATGCCGCTGTCGTAGCGGCTGCCGCATGCGATCCGCGCGAAGTGCTGATGATCGGCGATGACTTTGAGAACGATGTGCAGTCAGCCCGAAAAGCTGGATTACCGGCCATGCATTTGCGACGAGACCTCTGGGTGAGCGGCGGGCGTCAGCCTCACGATGGTCTGAGTAGCCAGTACGTTTTCGAGCACGAATTGAACGCATCGCGGCGGGATGTATCAGAAGGCTTACGCCCCCCGCTTGCCACGCTCACAGAATTGCTGGAGCGGCTACCATGAAGGGGCTATGGGTGGCAATTCAGCGGAATGCGACATCGGGATCGGGAACTCGTCGCGGAGTGTTGCTCGAATTAGTGAGCGAATTGAAACGGCGCGGCATCACGCCCCGGCTGTTCGCAAACCGAGAACGCATGCAGACGCGATTAGCTGATCCGGCCGCTCGTGAGCAACTGCTGGGTGTGGTTGCGGCGGGCGGAGACGGAACGGTGGCCGACGTTGTCAATCGGTATCCCGGTTTGCCGCTGGCAACATTGCCGCTGGGGACCGAGAACCTGCTGGCGAAATTCTTGGGGATTCAACCGTCGGGAGCACAAGTGGCCGAACTGATCGCGTCCGGTTCACGGCGGCGGCTTGATCTGGGTCAATTGAATGGGCGGCGTTTCACGTTGATGGCCAGTTGTGGCTTTGATGCGGAAGTCGTGCATCGCCTGCAAGCGATTCGGCGCGGGAACATTCGCAAGTGGCATTACCTGCCACCGATTTGGAATTCGATCCACAAGTACGATCATCCGCCATTGCGAGTCTTCGTGGACGACGAAACGCAGCCGCGAGTCGCTCGGTTGTTGATGGCGGTCAACCTGCCGGCGTATGCCTTGGGCATTCCGTTTGCGCCGCAGGCATCAGGGCAAGACGGTCAATTGGACTTGTGTCTTTTTGAGCGAGGCTCGACATTTCAAATGATGCGATACTTGGGGCATGTATTCGCCGGAAGTCATCAAACGCTGCCGGACGTCACGTGCTTGCGAGCCTCGCGAGTTCGGATCGAAGCGGATGTTGCGGTCCCCTGGCAAATGGACGGCGACCCCGCAGGATTCACACCCGTTGAGTTACGAGTGCTACCGGCGGCGATCGAAGTGTTCGCCCCGTAGCCACAAGCTGCCAGCTTGTGGAGTGGTCGCGACGGTGGCCAATCGTCACTGAATTCATTGAGTGGAGACGCAAGCTGGCAGCTTGCACTACGGAGACGAAGACATGCCGAACAATCCGATTCAGATGGGAGACTTACAGTACGGAGCGAAGCAGCCGTTGCTGTTCATTGCGGGACCGTGCGTGATCGAGAGCGAGTCGTTGGTGCTGGACGTCGCGAAGCAATTGGCCGAATGGGCGGAGGAGTACGATTGGCAACTGGTCTTCAAGTCGAGTTTCGATAAGGCCAATCGGACGAGCTATCACAGTTTTCGCGGGCCGGGTTTGGAGCGGGGACTCGATATCTTGGCGAAGGTGCATGACGCAACCGGGTTGCCAGTGACGACCGACATTCACGAACCGCAACAAGCCGCTCCCGCAGCGAAGGTCTGTCAGATTCTGCAAGTCCCCGCCTTCTTGGCTCGGCAGACGGACCTTGTCCATGCGATTGCCGAGGCGTGCGCCGCTTCAGGTGGAGTAGTCAACATCAAGAAACCGCAGTTCATCGCGCCCGAGGATATCGCTCACATCGTCAAGAAGTGCGAGGAGGCGGGCTGTCCGCGCGTGCTGTTGACGGAACGAGGCACGACGTTCGGTTATGGCCGGCTGGTGAACGATTTTCGGTGCATTCCGATCATGCAGCGAACGGGGGCTCCCGTCTGCTACGACGCAACGCACAGCGTGCAAACTCCGGGCGGCAGCACAACCGGCGGACAACGTGAGATGGTGCCGACGCTCTCTCGCGCGGCTGTCGCCGCCGGCTGCGACGCGGTCTTTCTAGAAACACATCCCGACCCAGACAAAGCTTTGAGCGACGGCCCCAACATGCTCCGGCTTCCCGACGTACCTAGGCTTCTGAATCAACTGACCCGGCTGAGATCGCTGTACCTGGAAATGACCGCGTCGGGCGAGTAAACGTCAAACTTTGAATGCGGCGATGTGGAGTGCGGCGATGCATCGTCGCTTTTCATTGCGGCAAAGCCGCTTTGCTTTTCCTTCGGAGAAGCGGGCATCCTGACAAAGAGAAAGCGGCTCTGCCGCAAAGGAAAGCGGTGATGCATCACCGCACTCCAAAAAAGGTCTTTTCATGCAAGTTGCTGTTGGTCGACGAGGCTCTGTGGCAAAACGCTTTGCACTCGTGGTTGGACTCCTGGTCGCGGTGTCACTGTCCGCTTGCGGACGCCCCGCATCTGAAAAAAAGGTGCAAAAGAATTCCGGTGCGAACTCCGCACCAGCATCGGATGCGCGCACGCAGCGCAATCTGCAAAATGCACTGACGGCTTTGCAACCGGATCAATTGGGGATCAGCTCGGACACCGAGCGGGCCATCGCCATGCTCGAAGAGTGGTCGACCGCCTCACGCGACGCGGAAAAGGACGGGCAGAAGTGGGAATCTGCGCAGACGCACAACTTATTGAAATCGCTGCCAAAGGAATGGCTGGAGCGCGCGACATTGGATCGCTTCACCAGTCGCGATGGCGGGCATATTCGCGATTGTCTGTGGGCGAACAAAGCCGCTCGATTTGCCGGCAGCGGAGATAGCGAACTCGATCGAATCGTCAATTTGTTTTACTTCGTGATGCGCAACGTCGAACTGATCCCCACAGGACAACGCAAGGTGCCGCTCACTCCATTCGACGTGATGATGCTGGGCCGCGGCACAACGGAGGATCGCGCCTGGATTTTCGCCGAATTGTTGCGGCAACGGCAAATCGACTCGGTCATCTTGAAGCCGCGCAGCGATGCCGCAGATGCCGAAACGAATTGGCTGCTGGTCGGCGTATTGCTGGAGAAAGACATCTTCCTGTTCGATCCGGCGATGGGCCTGCCGCTTCCGGCGGATGTGGCTCAGCCGCGATCCGCGTTGCCGCGTCTTCCGGCCACGCTCCAGCAGGCTCAGGAAACTCGCGGACTATTAAATGCGATCGCCCGCGACAGTGGCGGTCGTTTCACGGTAACGATTGACGCGCTGAAGTCACCTCAAACGGAACTCATCAGCAACACCTGCTTTCTTTCGAATCGTATGCGGCGCTTGCAGCCGGAGCTTTCGGGTGAGCTATCGGCGATCGTGTCCGACCCGTTGGATGACGTGGAAGGCGATCCAGGCTTATGGGTTCGCGTCACAAAACATCCGGCCGCGACATGGAACGAGGATGACGTTGTTTTATGGAGTTATCCCGAACGCCAATTGGAAGAGTCGGTTCGACTGGATGAAGACCAAGTCAAGGAGATGGCTCGGCTAACGTATTCGCTGACGGCTCCGATTCGCATCCGGGGAGTCAATTCCGACCAGGAAAAGAAAACGTTTGAGCTGGTCTTCGGCAAATCGGAACGTGCGTTGATGAAACTGCGCATGCAACATGTTCAAGGAAATTGGCCGACCGTTGTGCAAGGTTACCTGGCCGTGCAATTGTTTGAGGTTGATCCGCCGATCTCGAAAGATGTTTACGAACAAGTTTTGGCGGGATTCAAGGAAGCGGGGCTCGAATCCAGTAACGCGAAACGCATTCTGCGCGATCAAATCCCCAAGAACATTCGCGACCTGCATCTCCGAGCCGGCAATGATGCCTGCTATTGGATGGCCTTGTGTCAGGCCGAGCAAAATCGAACGAAGGCGACGATCGAGCAGTGCAATGCTTACTTGGATCGCTATTCGTCCGGTTCGTGGGCCGTCCCGGCAAAGTCGCTGCTGGCCGTCAGCCTGGCCAAACAAAAACGCTGGAAGGACGCAATCGAAACAATTAACGACGCCGAGGAAGATTCGATCCAGTTCGGCAACCATCAGGTCTTGATCGCGCGCTGGCGGCGATTGATGGCTGAGGTTGAGGAGTAAAGTTTGGAGTGCGGTGATGCATCACCGCTTTCCTTTGCGGCGAAGCCGCTTTCATTCAGCCGCTTGTCATGCAATCGCAAGCGACTTCCTCCTCATAAAAGGATAGCGCGGCGAAGCCGCACAAACGTAGGCGAGTCGCTCCCGCGACTCGCATTCCGAACATCAACCGAATCCCGACATCACATTTCCCCGCGATCGGCTACGCATTGGGAATCTCAGTTGCGGAGCAACTGAGCTACGTAAATCTTTAGTGCGGCGAAGCCGCAAAAGTGTGGCAAGAAAAACAACGTCTTCGACCTTAATGATATATAGCGGCTTCGCCGCAAAGGAAAGCGGCGATGCATCGCCGCACTCCAAATGGGAATGCGCAGCATGACTTCTCAACTCTGTTTCGTGCTGCTGTCGTTGCTGGGAGCCGATCCGGCCTGGCAAGCGAGCGATTTTTCTCACCGCGCCATCGTCGAGATCACACAGCCATCAGACGACACAGAGGTCGATGTCGCTGCGGTGAAAGTGCTCACGCAAGGTCGATGCCGGCCCGACGGTCACGACCTGCGCGTGCTAAATTCGGCCGGTCAGCCCATACCGTTTCAAATCACTTTCCTCGACTCGCCCCGTTACACACTGATTTCGTTTCGCGCCGACGGCGCGAAGCCGGGAAGTCGGTTCGGCATTTACTTTGGAAATCCGGCAGCGACTCGCGCCGTGGAACAAGTCATCGTCGAAGAGATGTCCGGAGCCGGAGCACCGACTGGGTCATGGATTCCGCACGCGGGTTTAGTCCTGACGACGAAACAGCGTCCGGAAGGGGACAACCCAAACACAATCGACGAATTCACTAAGTTGTGGTCAACCAGTCCGGCCGCTCACGGCGCGAGGTATCAACGCAAAATCTCTGACGGGTTCAATCCGTTTGGCTCGTCTGACGACTACCTCAGCGCGTATCGCGGCTGGTTAAAAGTGCCCCAAGCGGGGACATATCAGTTTTGCACGGTGTCGAACGAGGCGTCGTTCTCGTTCCTGGACGGCAAGGAATTGATTCATTGGCCCGGCCGGCACACCGAGGAACGGGGCATTCGGGGCGAGAAGAACGCAACGATCGAACTGACCGCCGGCCTGCACTTCGTCGAGTACTACCACGAAGAAGTCACGTTGCGGCAGATGGCTTTTCTCGGCTGGCGAACTCCATCGTCGGGGCCGCCGTTCGAGGCGATTCCGGAATCCGCGTTTGTCGCTCCGCACACAACCGTCGTGTCGCGCTACGAGACACGCGACGGAATCGTCCCGACATTCGAGCCGACGATCGTCGACTCGCTCTGGCCAGAGAATCGTTCGACTGGGCAATTCACCCACGCGCGGTTTCACGTCGATCGCGCGGAACAATATCCAGAAGGTACGACGTTCCGCTGGGAGTTCGGTGACGGGCAGATCGCCGCCGGCGCAGAGGCCGAGCACGTTTATCTCGTGCTCGGACGCTTCGACGTCACGTTGACCGCGGCCGAACCGACCGGCCGAACGCAAACCGCGAAATGGCCGCTCGACATCTACGAAATTCAGCACGTCACCGACGACATCGGACAAGGCCGTCCCGCCGAGTATGTGAAGCTCGCGGCGAGCTACGATCCAGAAAAGCTTGATGCAACGCACCTGCGGGAATTCGCTCATGTGCTTTCCGACGGCGAGCGATTTGAGGACTCGATCCGCATCGCGCGGCGCTGGTTGGAGAAATTCAAAACCGATCACGCGAAAGAGATTCCCGCCGTGCAACGGCTACTGGCGTTGAACCTGCTCCGTACGGACGCGGGACTCGACGCGGCGATCGGCGCTTTGGAAGCCTCCCTGACCGAGGACAGCCCGCTGGCCGAGCGGCTTGATTCGCTGGCACAACTCATTCGGTTGCTGGGTGGTGAACTCGCTCAGCCTGACCGAGCGATGCAAGCATTCGAGCGGGTCGGGCAACTGACGAAGGGGAAACGGCTGGACGACGAAGCTCGCGCCGCATATCGGCGAGCGATCATTGCGGCTGGCGACGCGCGGTTGTGGCAGGACAAACAGGATGAGGCACTCGTGTTGTATCGCCGCGCGGAACTCGTCGACGGCAAGATCATCCCGCCGCAAGTCAAAGCCGCGCGAATCGGAGCCTTCCCGCAAGCGATTCGCGAGTTCTTGGAATCCGATCAACTCGAAGCCGCGCTTGACGTCATCAACCAGTGGGACGAAACATTTCCCACGGACAAGCCGAAAGGCCAAACGTTGTTTTGGCGCGGCAAGGCGTCTCACCTGCGCGGCCAACATCGCGACGCTGCCCGCTGGCTCGGTCAGTCTGTCCGGCTGGCCACCGGAGCGGCCTTTGAGTCGGAGGCCCGCTGGCTGCGTTGCATCTCACTGCTGGAGCTCGGCCAGACTGACGTCGCGAGAAAAGAGTTGGCTCAGTTGGCCAAATTCCCTCTGAATGACCGCTTTATTCAGTCGGCCAAAGAACGACTGCAATCGCTGCGGTAGCACTGTGATGTCTTCATCACGCGATGGTCATGTTCTTCATCCGTGTCCGAACATTGGCCACAGCATCGGGAAACTCGGTCTAGGTCGCTACAACTTGCTCATCAATGTGTTCGGTTTTCATTTGCTTTGCGTGGTCAGATTTTCGGAGGACGATTGATGCCGGTGGCAGTAATCATGATGTGGAAGCCATGGCGGCAGTGCTGTTTGATGTTCGCGATGTTGGGAGTCGCCGGCTGGATTGAACCAGTACATCAGCGGGCTGAGGCGGCGAGGCCGATGGAGGCTTTGGCCAGTGCGATTTTGATAGAGGACGTCGATGGGTCGCGTTGCATCGCGCATGCGGACGGACGTGAGTTCGCGACTCCAGGACGCGATGTGCTGGCGGCGGCGCTGGGACTGCAAAATCGCTCCGATCAATCGGTTTGGTCCACCGGGCCGGTAGCCGGAGAAGTCCGACACTTTCGGATAGTTTTCCTACGCGCGGTCCCCATCGGAACGATTTGCTCGACGGCCGAGACGGTCGCGATCTTGAAGGATGACGCACAGGTTCCGGGCGATGTCCGCGATGACTCGCAATGGCAGACGCTCGGCAGTGGGCAGGTTCGCGCATTGCCGGTGAAGACGATGGTGCGTGCGATTCGCGTGACGCTGCGACATCACAATCTGCCTTGGGAAGCGGGACGACCGCCGACGGTGTTCCCGGGGCTGTGGTTGCTCAAAGGACGGTTCTTCAATCCGACGGAGTTCGGCCGGCGCGATTGGGTGCTGGCGAGCCCAGAAGCAAAGCCCGATGCCGCCCGCGCACCCGCGAGCAAGATGTGGCAATGGGGCGGATATTGGCCGGCGATTCGTGAGGTTGCCGGGGTGTTGCTCTGTGGAACCGGCATCGAGTCGCCAACTGTGGGAGTGTTGCAGAAGGCAGATGAAGCGTCGGGACTGCTGCACCCGCGCCTGGCGAAACCGAGCGATTGGAAACCGGTTTCGATCCAGCGCAACGGCGCGGTACTAGCGTTTGGAACTCCGGTGGCAACTCATGCGTTACGGCTCGTGTCTGATCGAACGGAGAAACAATCGCGTGCGAGCGAGTTGCCCGAAGTCATGCCGCTCGTTGCGTTGAGTGACGACGACGACGCGCCGAGTTCGCGATCGTTTTCCTTCATCGAGCCTGCGCCTGTCGCCTTGCAATACGACATGCCGCTGGATGGCTTCGTTGCCGTGCGGATTGAGGACAGTCAGGGCCGATACGTGCGGCGGCTCATTGCAGAAGTGGAACGTGACCGGGGGATGGTGCGCGAGCCGTGGGATCTGCGGGACGATGCCGGACAACTCGTGGCACCGGGCAGTTATCGCTTTACAGGACTGGCTCGGCCGCGGCTGAAGCTGACGTATGAAATGACCGTCTATAACGCGGGCTCGCCACCGTGGATCGCGCCGGTGCCGGGCGGCGGTTGGTGGATGGCAGATCATTCGCCGCCGACCGCAGTATGTGCCGTCAAGAATGTGTTGTTCTTCGGAGCGTTCGGGGCCGAGTTCGGCGTGCCGCTGATCGCGACGGACCTGGAAGGAAAAAAACTCTGGCATGACCTGCATCAAGGGGTCGAGCGGTTGGTGAGCGATGGCCGTTATGCCTACGTCGTCAACCGAGACAACGTCGTGCGGATCGATCCTGAGAATCAATTCGCCAAGGAGATCGTGCATCAGTTTCAGTACACCGACACGCTTCCCGGCCATGCCACGGGCTATGTCTTGGCCGATCGCAGCGGCGCGGCGGCGTTTGGAAAGACGCTCGCCGTGAGCTACAGCGGAGCTTCGCCCCCGTGGATTCGCTCGGCGGTCAAAGGCCACGAGATTGATCTGCCGCGCTGCTTCCCCAAGCCATTACCGCGGAAAGTGCATGTCACGGAAATGAATCCCGACGAATTCATCCTCTCGACGTTTCAGACGATGACGAGTTCGACCGCGGCGGTGTTTGGTCCGGCTCCCAAGAAGGGACCGCTGGCGAAGACGATGCTGCTGACTCTGACTCGCGAAGTGCCGGTTGGCAGCATCGTCTTGCCGCGAGACGACATTGAAGTCTGGGCACTGCGACCGGGCAAGAAGCTGCCACCGCAATTCATCCCGCCAGAAACGACCGCCGATCCGACCGCTCAACCGGTGAAGCCGAACGATGATCTCGCTGCCGATGTGTTGGGTGATTTGCAAAGCCGCTTCGATCCGCAGGTCTGGGTGCGGCTGCAGTTGCCAACAATCCAAGGGCGAGCGGCCGGGTCGAAGACCCAACCTACGCGGGCGGCAGTCGCCGTTCCGGAGTCTGGCTTGATGACACGCGTGTTGGCCTTCACCTCACCAACATTGCAGCAATTGGATTACAGCTTGATTCTCGATCGGCGCTATCGGAACGCGACACCACAAGCCAAGTTCATTTGCCTGGAAGGTCAGGCGACCGACGCTCGCGACTGGGAATTGCGGCGGCTTCCCGAACAGCCGTTGTCCTATGGCAACCCCGCGATTGCAGGCTACGTTTGGTCGGAGCCCAAGTCGCTGCGCGGATTCCTGCTGACACGACCGTTGGAATGGTCAGGCATCGCGGTCGATGTCTGGAATGGTCCAGCAGAAGCGACCATCGACGAAGCCGCGTTTCGCAACAACGACCTGTGGCGACAAGTGCATCTGCATCGTCAGACGCGAGACCATGTGAAATTCTCCTGGCACACGAACCGCACGATCATCGGCGACTTCGACGAACTGCTGTCTGTCCGCGCGATCCGCGTGCGAGTCGTCGAACCGCCGAATGGTCCGGGGGCTCGCTCCGGTGCGACCGTGATCGGCGGCTTTGAAAGCCTCGTCACCTTTGAGCCGCTTGGAAACGATCCCGAGTTGCCGACCGACTTGGCCCAGCGAGTCACAGTGCTCGATCTGCCATCAGCCGGTCGCCAGACCGCGACCGTGCGAGCACATCTGCCGCTGCCACATCCATCGGCATTGGCCTTCGATCGTCAAGGCCGATTGTTCGCCGCCTGCGACGACGGCATCGTGGCCATAACCGTAGCCGAGTTGCTCCGCGACTCGGAAACCGGGTCACGGAATGACGCGGCTATGATCATTCCGCGCGCCGAATCGGGCAAACCGCGAGCACTTGCTTTCGACAAAGACGGCTTGCTCTACCTGCTGGATGGCGCGGCTCAGCGCGTGCGGGTCTTCAATGTGGACTCGGGGAAACTCGTACGCGAGTTCGGTCAGCCCGGCGGTGGCGTCGGTCCCTACGACCCGCGTGAACTGAGCGTGCCGGTCGCGATGGTGTTTGATCCCGACGACAAACTCTGGATTGTCGAACAGCACTTTCAACCCAAGCGGATCAGCCGTTGGTCCAAGATTGGCCAAGTCGAGAAGCAACTGTTTGGTCCAACGCACTACGGTGGCGGCGGCATGCTTGATGGGGGCGACAAGACGGTCATCAATCACTTGGGCATGAAGTTCCGCATCGACTACGCGACGCGGACCTGGAAACTGGAAAGTCGGTTGGCGGCTTACGGCTGCGGCCACTATTTGCCGGATCGTGTTACGTATGTTGCTGGACGCCGTTTCCTGATTGGCGATCGACCGACCGTGACGCCGTTCGGAGACGCCGGTCCGACTTCGGTTATCTGCGAAGAACGGGACGGAGTCGCCGTGCCGATTGTCGCTTCAGGGGTACTCGGTGATTGGAAAGAGTTTCCGAAGCACGCCGAGTTGCAGCAAAGCGCCAGGGACATCAATCCCGCCGAGACCGCATTCGTCTGGAGCGACGGCAACGGCGACTCACAAGTTCAACTGGAAGAAGTCCAATTGCTCCGCGGCTTCACGACGAACCGCGCCCCGTACATCGGCGACGACCTGTCGCTCAATTTCTCGAAGGCTCAAGGCGGCGTGCGACTGCGCAGCCATCCTGCTCGGCATGATGAGTCGAACGCTCCACCAAAGTCTGTTGGCCCGACGGCTCGTCACGCGGAACGTGACGGCTCTATTGGCGCTCCGCGCTACGACGTCGCCAAAATCGAAAGCATCCGCGAATTGACCGATGAAGTCTGGGTTTCCGGCAGCGGCGAGACGTTGGTCATGTCGCACAAGATGCTGGACGACAAGGGCCAGTTGCGTTGGACGTACCCCGACAACTACCGCGGCGTACAAGCCTCGAATCAAACTCCGTGGGGTTTCTACAACCGGCCGCCGGGGGTGGTCTGCGGCAGCTTTGGTTTGATCGGCCAATTCGACATCGCGGGCGAGTCGTTGTTCTGCGTGGGCGGTAACAACGGCGACTACTATGCCTTCACGCGCGACGGCTTGCTGGCTGCGTCGATCCTCGGCGGCCCGCGCGGTTATGGCCGGCGGTTCTTCTCGATGCCCGACTGCGAGCCGGGCAAGACCGACCTCTCTGATCTGCGAAAAACGGTCGAAGACTTTCACGGGCATGTCACGCGCGCCGACGACGGACACGTCTATGCGATTGCCGGCAAGAATCATGTGTCGCTGATCCGCGTCGATGGCCTGGAACAGATGCAACGGTTCAATGGCTCGATTGAAGTGACGCGCGACGATCTGTCGCGGACACAACAGTGGTCTGCGACGAAGTCCCGTCTGGAACGCTTCCTCGACGACGACGGATCGAAGCGTGCGGCGGTCGCATTTCTCAAGAAGCCGCCGACAATTGACGGGGACGTTTTGACAGACTGGCCGGAACAAGATTGGACGACGATCCACACGTCGCGCAATGTTCAGGGAAAGGTCGTGCAACTGACGCAGTCGCGATTGGCGTTCGACGCCGACCATCTCTATGTTGCCGCGACAACTCTCGACAACTCGCCATTGCTGAATGGAGCCACGGACCTCGCGGTCCTGTTTCAGCACGGCGATGCGTTCGATCTGCACTTGGGGCTTGATCCGAAAGCAACGCCCGACCGCAACGATGCGGAGCCGGGCGATGTGCGCGTGCTGATTTCCGCCCGCGGCGAAACACCGGTGACGATGCTCTATCGCTACGTCGACGGCCCGAAAAAATCGTCGACTGGCTCGCAGCCGCGAGTCTTTCGCTCTCCAGTGGGCGAGACTCACGTCGCGTCAATCCGCGAGTTGACCGAAGCGCGAGTCGCTATCGTGCGCAGCGATAAGGGCTGGACGATCGAAGCTGCGATCCCCTGGAAAAGTCTGGGCACAACGGCTCCCAATCAAGCACTGATCTTGCGCGGCGACCTGGGAATCTTGGAGTCGGACCCCAACGGCCAAAGCACGGTGGCTCGCTACTACTGGGCCAACAAGCGACAGGTCACGCTGGGCGATCAACCTGCCGAGGCCCGAGTCATCCCCAGCCTCTGGGGCGAATTCGAGTTCACCGTTCCCAATCTGATCGATGCGTTGCTTGATCCCTGATCCGCGATTGGAGCGAAGCGCCTGTTATCGCTAAACCGCCTTCCGCGAGTCGATCGCAGATGATGTCGAGCATCAGCGGATGCAGGCCCAGCGGCGGACACAGGTCGAAACGGACGTGAGGCCACAGCGCCGCGAAGTCGACTTGGAGACGCTGCAGGTCTCCAGTGACATGCGTTCCGGCCGAAAGGAAATACGGCAGCATGAGTACTTGCGTGGCTCCGCGATGAACGCAAGCGGCGGCTCCGTTGGGAATCGTGGGCGTAGCGAGTTCCAGATATGCGATCTCAACGAAGTGGTCGGGAAACCGCTGTTGCACGAGTTCGGCGAGTTGGCGGAGGTCGTCGTTGGCGGAGGCCAACCGGCTGCCGTGAGCAATCAGCAAAATAGCGCATTGAGGCAGTGAGGAGTTCAAATCGCAGATCTCAGAACGAAGGGGGTCGGACACTCGTCATTGGCTGCCGGTGGGGACGAAGTGGATCTTGCCGCTGCAGAGTTTGCAGGCCACCTTCATGCCGAGGTATTTGATAGCGACTCGCAGCTCTTCTTCGCAGTGTGGGCAATCGGAGTAAAACGCGACGGGACGGACTTGGGGGCTGGAAAGGTCAAAGCGAAACGAACCGGCACAGTGCTTACACGAAACGCCTTGGCCGACGTACTTGCGGTTGATCCGCAGTTCCTTGTCGCAATGCGGACAAAGAATGTAGTAACCGGCCGGCGAAACTTGGTGCATACTGGCGACCTCTTGCAACGGAAAGTACTGCGGAACCTCAACGCTGTCGGGCTTCAAATCCTCGTTGAGCAGCGTGCGGCAATTGCGGCACCGCACTTGTTTCGGCGGCATCCATTCGCCACATGACGGACATTCTCCACCGAGCCAGTTGGGCATGTTGCAATCGCTTTAACTGCGAATCCGTTTCAAGATCGGCTGCTCAGCCGCGTTTGGCTTCCAAGCACTTCAATCGTTGAAAAGTCCGCAAAAACAACCGGCCGTTCGCCACTGCCGGTGTGGAATTTGAATTGTCGCCGAGTTCCGCGGTTCCCAGTTCCTTGAACTCCGGCCCGGCTTCGATGACGACCACCTTGCCGGTCTCCTCCACTCCGTACAACTTGCCGTCAATGCATAACGGCGAGCCGCTGTAGTTGCCTCCCAGCCGTTGAGTCCAGACTTCCGTACCTGTCTTCAACGCGACACAGGTGACGATCCCCTGGTCACTCCATTCGAAGAGATACTCGCCCAGCACGATGGGAGTGGGCACATAGGGAATCAATTTCTCGCGCGTCCATTTGATGGTGGCTTGGCCGTGCTCGTCCCGATGACGCGGATCAACGGCGATTTGCTTGACGCCAAAGCGGCCCCCCTGCCCGCACGAGGCAATGATCAACCCACCACCGTAAACGGGGGAGGCGACCGTCCGCAGCGGAAACTCTTCCGTGCGCCATTGAAGTGCTCCCGTGTGCGGATCGAGACCGGTGACACCCATCGCACCACTCAGGCAAATCAACTGTGCGGGTTGGCCTTTGTCTTGAATGATGAGGGGTGTGGAGTACGACGCCTCGCGAAATGAGCGCTGGTCCGAAACCCACTTCGTCGCCCCGGAATGCCGATCGAGGGCCACAATGAAACTCGGACCGTCTTGGTCGTTGGGGACGATCAACATGTCCTCAAACAGAATCGGCGAGACTCCCAATCCGTGCTGACTTTCAAACGCTCCCAAATTCCTCCGCCAGACAAGTTCGCCCGCGAAGTCGTATGCGGCGACGAGATAGTTTTCCTTATCGGCGAACGCGACATAGACCCGCTCGCCATCGGTCACCGGAGTGCTGGATGCCCAACTGCTTTTCTGATGCTTCTTGCTGCGGTTCATGCCGATGCTTCGCGACCAGCGCTGTTGACCGTTCTTCGCATTCAGGCACACGAGCGACCGAACTGCACCTTCATCCTCCGCGGAGGTTACGAAAACATGATCCTCCCAAATGATGGGAGCCGCATGACCAGTCCCATCAATGGCGACATCCCACTGATAGTCGCCGGGGCTCCAGGTGACGGGAATGTTCTTTTCCGAACTGACTCCCGTACCGTCGGGGCCGCGAAATTGCGGCCAATTTCCCGCGTGTACCGGCCCGCTCATCAACATCCAAGCGGCAATCGAGCCGCTGACAATGATCTCACGCATCCGGCGACGACAGTCAGGCTTCATGCTACTTCCTCTCACTGCAACTCGCTGGTGATTCGGCCGGTTCGGAAAGGAGAGCGCATCCGGGTGGGCCGCGGTGGGACTAAGAATTCGTGC
>JAYVSP010000547.1:0-8354 GCA_043775215.1 Planctomyces sp.
TGACACTCAGACGTAACTTGCCCATCGGTCCCTCGGAAACGGCACCAGTGTGACATTTCTATCTGGGACATGATGTGACATTTCTAAATTGGTCTGACACTTCAACTTTGCATCACCCCAGGCCAACCCTTCTTGGCTACAGCGCACCGGTAACGATGGGCAACGTGCTTCGCTTCAGGACGCGAGAACTGCCGTTGTCGCGCAATGCACCATCAAGAGCCTGCCGCAGTGATTCGCCCAGTCCGCGTTCTCTGATCGAACGGAGGCGGCCTTTGGTATTTTGGAACGCTTCGATGATGCGCGGATCCCATTGCGTGCCGGCGCCGTCGGTCAGGATTTGCTCGACGTTGGCGAGTGACATCGCTTTGCGGTATGGGCGGCTAGTGCTCATCGCGTCGTAGCTGTCGGCGACCGCCAGGATACGAGCCAGCCGCGGAATCGCCTCTCCCGCCAGGCCGGTCGGATAGCCTGCGCCATCCCAGCGTTCGTGGTGATGCAATACTCCGGGCAGCAGGCTGCTGATTTGCCGCAGGTCTTTCAAGATCGAATGGCCAATGGTCGGATGCTGTTTGATATGGTCCATCTCTTCGGCAGTCAGCGGACCATGCTTGCACAACACTTCGTCCCGAATGCCGATCTTGCCGACATCGTGCAGCAGGCCGGCGAGGTACAAGTCGCTGAGTTCATCGTCGCTCAAGGCGAGTTCGCGTCCGAGTTCAATCGCGATGCGTGCGACTCGCTCACTGTGGCCGTATGTGTATGGATCTTTCGCATCCACTGCCGACGCCAGTGATCGAGTCAATCCGACCAGAAGATCTTTCAGATCATGATAGCGATCGCTGGCTCGAATCAGAAAACCAATCAGACCGGCGAACGGAGCCAGTGAGGCCGCGTCCGAATTGCGAAAGTTCTCGGCCGCTCCGTTACGACTCTTATTCAGAGCGATGAGCCAGCCGAACGTGTGCGATGATGGGACGACCATGACCATCAGACTGGCCACGTTGGCCGCCGCCGAACCCCAGGCCGCCTGTTCTCCGTCCTTGCAGATCAGCAGACCCGAGTCTCGGAGATCGGTCGATTTCCGCAGCGCTTTGGCGAGATCGCGCGCATCATCCTCCGAAAGGACCGGCTCGCCGCACATCAACACGGCATCAAGTTTTTGCGGCACCCAGATCAGTGTCTGAGCACCGACAAACGGCAACGCGGCTTTCAGAATCTGAGCTAAGTTTGCGGACATGTCGCGATGAATTCGCAGATGCCGCAGCAGCCGGTCCACGGTGAGATTCAGTTCCCAGGCGGTTTTCAGTTGCTGCTTGAGATCGTCTTCGGCGAATCGTCGCGTGCGAAGCTGATCCGATTGCATCAGCCGTTCCAAGACCGCTTGTGCCCAGCGCTGCAGCCGAACTTGCTCATCCGCCGCACCGGAATCCGTGGTCGCCAAAGCCTTGATCGTTCCTTCCGCAATCAACGTCGTGCCACCAGACAGGCTGATCGGTAATCGCACTGAGTAATCTCCCTGCGGCAAAGCTACGACGCGCGCTTGATGACCTTGCGCGAATTGCCGGAACTCTTCGATGTCGGTGGACGCGACAACTGGACGTTCTCCGTGCGACGACGTTTGTGGCCAAAGCAACGCTGCGGTCGCCGCATCATACACGTAAAACGGAGATTGGAATTCTTCCTGCATCACCGTCGCGGTCGCTTTCGCCGGCTGGATGAGTTTCTGCAGACGAACGTCGTTGGGGGAGTGGATGTCATTGAGCCGAGTGCGATTGGGCATGATGGATTCCAATTTCCAGAAGGTCTCAAATCTCAAATCTCAAATCTCAGATCTCAAATCTCAGATTGCAAATCTGAAATCTCAAATTTCAATTCTGATTCCTTTGCCGTTATTCCCTTGCCGTGAATCGGATTGGCAAGGGAATGGAGGCAAAGAAATCAATTAAGAGCATCCAAAAATCAATCACCGCGTTCGCATCAGGCGTTCAAACTCTGGGTGGTTGCGGATGGCGGCGAGGTCGGGATCGGTTTCCGCGTTTTGGCCGTAGCCTTGTTCGCGGGCTTGTCGCAAGAAATGAATGGCTTCGTCGGCCGCTTGTTTGGCGAAGGCGGGTGAAGCGGCTTGTTCGGCGCCGAGTGCCGTGACGCAGGCTGCGGCATAGCGTGCGGCTCCCGATTTGGGAGCCGCTTGCAAGGCGATGTTGATCTCGGTGATGGCTTCGGTGAAGCGTTCCAGCCGTGCTAACAAAACGGCTCGGAACCGGCGTGCTTCTTCAAATGCAGGACGCCGCTCCAGAGCTTTGCCAAACAGTTCGACCGCTTGCTCCGTACGTGACTGATTCGCCGCGAGTAGGCCCAATCCATACAGCGCTTCGGGATATTTGGGGTCGTCGGATGGAATCTTGCGAAATGCCTTTTGCGCTTCGGCTGGAAGACGCGAGCACACGGCGAATCCGTAAGAGCAGAATAACTGATGCCTTATCGGCTCTGGCAGCGACGACACATTGGCGAACGCGGAGGCGAACGCGGCGTCTGCGTCCGCAGGGCGTTGCAGCCCTTCCAACGCTTGGCCGCGCAGCGCGAGCAGCACAGATTCATTCCGGCCTAATTCAATCAAGCGGTCGAAGTCCGCCAGCGCGGCGACGTGCTGACCGAGTTCAAAATATGCCATGCCTCGATTTTGATAGGCGGCGATCAATTCCGGATCGCGTTCGAGTGCGGCGGAGTAGTCGGTGATCGCGGCGGATTTCTGACCGGCTTGATCCAGCGTGAATCCGCGATTGAAGTATCCCCAAGCGAATTCCGGCCACAAGCCGATGCAAACACCGAAGTCCGCCAGGGCCTGATGGTGCTCGCCCAGTTCCAAATGGCACAGTCCTTTTTGCATCCACGACCAATAATGCCGCGGGTCAATTCGCACGGCCTGTTGCAGTTCTTTGATCGCCGCAGCGTGCCGGTCGGCAGCGCCGTTTTGCAGATGTGCAGTCGCGAGCAAATAAAAGTCGCGAGCACTGGAGGGCAGGATGCGGCTGGCCTGTTGATCCGCCTCAGTAGCGGCATCGGTTTCGCCCAACTTTCGCAAGATTGTCGCTTTGGCTTGCCAGACGGCGGCCGACGGCGGCAGATCGTGGATCGCGTGTGCGCGGTCCAGCAGGGCGAGCGCCTCCGAAAGAATTGGCGAACGGGGAGGCGTCAGCAGTCCCCCGTTACTTGCCGTGAGCGGAATGGCGCTAGCCACCGGTGTCTTGGAGTCGATATTTCCCTGCGAAAAACCGGCGGCTAGCGCCGTGCCGCTCACTTGCTCAGCATTGGCTTCCTCGGCCAAGCGCACATTGGCGCCAGCGAGCAACAGCAGCAGTTCACGAGCGTCTTCCGCCAGCTTGGCTTGTTCCGCGACATTCAGTCGCTGCCAAGCAGAATGCGCTTGCCAATTCGAATTGTCGAGGATGCCGAACAACGCCAGTGTTTTTTCACAGACGGTTCGGCCTTCGGCGGTGTGCTGTTTCACGTCGCTGTGCGTGTTGACCAAGCACAAGGCTTGCAGCGTCCCCCGCTCGAACTTCTGCATGAGTTGCCGCGCTTCGGCTCCTTCTGCTTCATAGGCTCGTGTCTGTGACGCGGCCAACCGCGCTTGCGTGCTGGTCAGGATCATGGCACCGAGCGTCAGCAGTCCGGCCGCGACGGTCGCGACCAGCGCCGATGACGCAAGTTTTGGATGGCGTCGCACCCATTTGCGAACTTGTTCGACGCGACTCAATTCGGGCGCGTACTTGAGCGGCCGGTTGTCCAACAGTCGGTCGAGGTCTTCAGTCAGTTGCGAGGATTGTTGATAGCGGCGTGACACATCGGGATCGAGACATTTGCGGACGATGCTTTCCAAGCCCCACGGAGCATCATCGCGAAACGCCCGTAACGACGGCACGGAGCGGCTGCGTTCGGCCGCCATCGCCTCTAACAGAATCGGCATCGGCGAATAACTGGCCTGTTGATCGAACGGATTGTGTCCGGTGATCATTTCAAAGAGCACCATGCCCAGCCCATAAATGTCGGCGCGGTGATCGACCATGTTGATCAGTTCGCGACTGCGCATGTTCATGGCGCGGAGATGCTCCGGCGCCATGTAAGCCACCGTGCCGCCGAGCGTCGCTTCGACCTGAGCTTGCGGCTGGCTCTCGTCATGAGCCAGGTTGAAGTCCAAAAGCATCGGCGTGCCGTCGCCTCCAATCAAAATGTTGGACGGCTTGATGTCCCGATGCAGGACGCCACGGTCGTGAGCGTGCTGCATCCCTTCGGCCAACCGCGCGACGATCCACGCACAGGCTTCGACGTAGTTGAGGGATTCGAGTTTCGCGAGCGGAGCAGGGGAGGGCATTTCACCACCGACACAGGGTCGGTGGGGGAATTCTGGTGCTGACTTCTGATCTCTGACCTCTGCCTCCTGACCTTCTGCATCAACCGGGACAATCACGGTGGCGTCGATAACAGATTGGGGGCTGGCGATTGGCGGGCCGCTGGACTCCACCAACGCGGCAACCAATTCGGTGCCGGTCGTCGGAAGATTGTTTCGCTCCCAGACGGTCCGCAGCACTTGCGACAAGGCCGCGCCGCCGAAGTACGGCATGCAGACGGCGCGAATGCCGGCAGCTTGATCTTCATGCACCGAGTAAATCGGGACGATGTGCGTGTGTTGCAGTTGAGCCAGCGTTTGCGGTTCAGTGCCGGTCAGATCTGAGGTCTTTAGCGCGACGGGGCGGCCAGCCAATGCAGATTGCTCCGCCAGAAACACGCGGGCGAAGGCTCCTTGACCGAGTTGACTGCGCAAGCGAAAGCCAAAGAGTTCATCACCGATGGATGGCAGCGCGAGGAGTGGTGCCTGCGGATCAGTCGCCGATGTGACCGAACGCAAGAAATCTTGCCGGCGGAACAGGCTGCCCAGCGAATCTTGATGCTCGGGATATTGTTGCTCGTATTCCGTGCGGCTGAGTTGTTCGCCGCGCAGGCTACGTTGGCGAAAATCTTGAAACAGCAAACCGGCGACGTCGGAATCTTCTTGCGGTTCGGTCGGCCAGCGTCCGAGCATGTCGGCCAGATCGCCGCGTGTCGGTCCCGGTGGTTCGTTGAGTTCTTCCAGCAACTGCCGCTTGATGCTGCGATTCGCGAGATAACTCCGATCGTCGCGGTCAGGTGCGCTCATCGTCCAGCCTCCTGCCCCACCGACCCCGTGTCGGTGGTGAAATGCCTTGTGGCTACCGGAATTCCGGAATCTTCAGTTTCCAATCTTCAATTTCCGATTCCGGCGCGTTCTCGTAGCGACCAGGCATTTCACCACCGACGCGGGGTCGGTGGAGGAATTTGCGTCGATCGAACTCTGGGACATGGCCGCCAGCGCGACCGCCAGCGGAAAGGCCGAGGCATTCGCGTTTTCGGAATCGGCCAACTCTAGCTCGTGTTTGAGTTCCTGGAGTTCGTCAAACAGGATTTGCGTGACTGGTTCGCGCGTCGCGTCCGTATTCTCCTCTTTCTCGTCAAAATTGATGCCATTGGACCGGCGCTGGATCACGGAGCTGACGTCTTTCGTTCGCCGTTCGGGAGTCTCGCGAACGACATCGTCGGATGTGCCCGCCTGGCCTTGAGCTGTCTCATCCGAGTCTTCGCTGTCGGCCTCTTCGTTCGTTGCCGAAATGGTTTCCGAATCAGACTCGTCCGAGACTTGCTCGTCACGGGCAGACATTCCTGTGGCCCACAGGTCGAACAGATCAGCACTCGTCAAACCATTCTCATCAGACAAACCGTTATCCACGGCACGATCGGTCGGACGTGAGATGCCGTTGTCCAGTAACGTAAAGAGTCGATCGCGATCGCTGAAACCGAACAGCCGCACAACCGTGGTGCTGCCCGGCCGCCCGACGTCAAAGCGGTTGTTCCCGGACGGGATTCCCAAGGCATTGGCTTCTAAACCTTGCAGCAGTCCGCCCGGAGCGGCTGCCAGCGATTGCGAAGCTGGCCGTGAGAACACGACCGCGGGCAAAGTCGCCTGCGCGATCGACGGTCCGTTGCTCAGCAATCGGATGCCGACAGCCGAGCCCGCGCCGCTGGTCAGCGGAGTTGGGTTCTCGGAAACGCCGCCAAGCGTGATAGCGACCTGATACGCGACACCGCTCGATGCATCGGCCGACCACGAGCCAACGTGCAGAATGTACACACCGGGATTGAGCGGGCCGAGTAGAACCTCGCCGCCCCCACTCCTGTTCATCGAGATGACTTGGCCGTTCGCATCAAGGAGTTCAAACACTGCTGCGGGCGTGTCACCGGAATCGGTCAGCGTGAAGAAGTAACTTTGATGTTGTAAAACCTCGAAGCGAAAGAAGTCACCGCCGTCATTCACGGACACGGCCGCTGAGCCGGCGCGGACGAAATGAACTCCCGCTTGGAGTTCGTGCGGAAACAGCACGCCGAAATCTTGAGGTTGCTCGGCCGAATCGTTCGCGGGTCCGCTGGTCCATGTGGTCGAATTGCCGTTGCTTCCTCGAACGGGACCATCGACCGTGAATCGCACGACGTAATCGCCGCTCGGATCGTTGCCGGAAATCGGATGCCCCGCGAGGTCAGTCAGTCCATCCGGACCGGACACGTGCAATTCCAGTGCGCCAGTCGGCAGGCCATCGCGCATCAGAAAACGCGCGGTCCCGGTCGTTGAGTCGTACGACTCCAATCGCGGGAAATATTGCTGGCCATTCGCATCTTGTAGAAAGACCGAACTGACCGTGCTTGAATTCGTTTGCAAGAATGCCTCGTGAGCCAACTGCTGCAAGTTGACTTGCTCGCTGAATCGCAGACTAAAGTGCGTCGGCGAGAGAGGCAGGTTACCGACCTGCCCGGCCAACAGTTCCACATCTGGGGAGCCAGGCAGGTTGAAAACCTGTCCCACGACTTGTGGTGTGTCACTGTCCGCGTAGATCAGCAGATCGAGGACGTAGTCGCCGACGGAGTAGCCGTTGAGGCCACTGTGTGCGGATTGCGGATCGAACACGCCGTCTGGTCCCCACTCGGCGTTGTTGCCGGCACTGCTCACCGCCAAGTAGTAGTCTCCTGCCGTCAGCCCCACGAACAATGCGGCGTCGCTGAACAGCGGGACCATGCCGTTCGTGGACACGGCGGGGTTGAAGGTGTTGTCATTTGTTGCAACGAACTCCAGCACGCCGCCGTTGTCGCGGAACAACGTTAGTGCGGGATCAAGCGCCGAGCCGATGCGACCGGCGAGCACTTCACCCACGAGTGCGTAGTCGCCATTGCCGCTGATCGTGAAGTGATACAGATCGACATCCGCCGCCGGATTCATCGCGAAGGGGTCTTCGCTCTCGTACGAATAAAATGGATCGTCGCCGATTGCTCCGAGAGCCTGTAATCGAACAACACTCGTCAGATCGCCGAGGTCGTTCGCGGTATTCGGAATGTCGTCTCCCGCGACATCCTCCAAACGAGCAGACGGTGTCAGCCCCCCGGTAGGCCCAAGGCCGGGTTCGTGGATCGATCCGTCGACCGGGGGGCTAACACCTTCCGCTCGCCAAGAGACTTGTACGCCGTAATCACCACCGAGACCCTCAGCCCCGCTGTTGGCCAGGAATGGATGAAAGAAGCGATTCGCCGCACCACTGACGGCAACAAAATACGTCCCGGCGTCGAGCATCACGTCGATCCGCGCGGCCGCGCCGTTTGCCAGACCTTCGCTGCGGCCGAGCAGCCGATGAGCGAGCGGCACGGCTGGGTCGTACTCTGAAATCTGATCGCCGTAGAGCGTCACTACGACGGATGAGTTGGAGCCATCGTTGCCGGGCAATCCGACGAGTTGCACGTGGCCTGCCTGATCGAGAGTGAATTGATACCAATCCACATCACGGCTGGTGACCGCTCCGTTGCCGATCGTGCCGACGAGTCCGGCGTCTTGCCCGTTCCCGACAGCGCCTGCCTCCTGAGCCGCATCCAGCGTCTCGTTCGGCTCGACATCGCAAGTGGGGTCGAGCAATCCGGGCCAAGCGGTCGCCGAAAGAAAATTGCGGACTTCCAGCGATTCGGCCGCGACTCGGCTGCGGGATCGAGCTCGGAGATCATTGCGGGGTGATGTGTGTCGCATTTGTTTTTCGCCAATCATCGGAATGAGAATCAAGGAGTACAGCAAACCTAGGTCGCACGTCCGCCGAGTCAAATTCTGTCTGTTGATTTCTTCACTAATGACTTCTGGTTGTTCTGCCTTCATTAGCGAAGATCAGTGGAGATCAGCGTTCCTGTTTTCTAAGTCCGTGCTCCGGTCTTCTGTCTTCAGGCCCGAAGGGACGTCACTCGAAAGCCCAGGGCAA
>JAYVSP010000548.1:0-7312 GCA_043775215.1 Planctomyces sp.
TTCTGCCCGCCGCACCGGCGCATCACCCGCCCCTCGAAAACCCAAGCCGCAGTGCTACGCATCTAATGGCAGGTTATTTCTCGGTTGTGGTACTAGCGCGTTCCGGCTGATCGGAAAAACCTCATTCTTCCCCGCGTGAAGAATAAATGCGTCATCTTCGCTCGCGGAGGATAGAGTGTCGCTATGGCTCGACGACGTTGGCCGTCTTGGGATTCAATCGCGCTTGCGGCCGAGGCTCGACAACGGAACCCCGAGATTGAAACGTTTGAGAATCTTTTTCGAGGGCTTGTCGCGGCATCGTTCGTTGAATGTTACCGCCCGCCGGCCGGTGGTCGGTCGTCGGCCCCGCAGTGTCATCGGGAAACGGATCGAAGTAATTCCAGAGTTGCCGGTCCTGTGCTGCCGTCCGCGGAACAAGGTCCGGCACGCGCGTGAACTGAGGATGACAACCCGTCAGTGCGGCGATGTATGCACTCGTCATCAGACAATGCCAGAACTTACTCATTCGCCTCGCGTCCCTATGACCGGCCTGTTTGGGGAGCTTCCCTCTCGCCGCAGTAAACAAACTCTAGCCGTAATCTACCGAACGCGAATAGACGAAGTCAGTCAGTCAGAATTGACGAATGACACGCCGGAATGCGCACCGGCCATTCAATGACGCTCAATCCCTTCGTCTCTTTTGTCACTTCGACCCTTTCGACGGCTCAGGCGAATCTCCAAAATGGCCCGCCCCAATCCCCGCTCTCAGGAGTCCCTTTCATGCCGCTCGATGAACGCGAACAACTTTTGAACCGCTTCCTGCGATACGTGCAGATCGACACGCAGGCTGACGAACACAGCACCACGTCGCCGAGCACCATGAAGCAGCTCGACCTGAGCCGCCTGTTGGCCGACGAGTGCCGGCACCTCGGCCTGAAAGAAGTATCGCTCAGTCCGCACGGTGTTGTGCTGGCGACAATCCCGGCAACAGTCGCCCATCACGCTCCGACGATTGCCTGGCTGGCTCATGTCGACACATCACCGGAGACTTCGGGAGCAAACGTCAAACCGATCGTGCATCGGGACTATGCGGGAGGCGACCTCACGTTGCCGGGCGATCCGAGCCAGGTCATTCGCGTCGATGAGAACCCGGCGCTGCGAGATTTGGCGGGGGGCACGATCATCACGACCGACGGAACCACGCTGCTGGGCGCGGATGACAAGGCGGGAGTCGCGGTCATCATGTCGGCCGCCGAACACTTGATCCGGCGGCCTGACATTCCGCACGGTCCGATTCGGCTCGTCTTCACCTGCGACGAAGAGATCGGCCGCGGGACGCAGCATCTGCGGATCGAAGACATCAATGCCGTGTGTGCCTACACGCTCGACGGCGACGGCCAAGGCCTGATCGACTGCGAAACGTTTTCGGCCGATCAGGCGATCGTGCGTGTGACGGGAGTCAACACGCACCCGTCGGTCGGCAAAGGAGTGATGGTCAACGCGATCCGCATTCTGTCCGACTTCGTTTCGGCGTTGCCAAGAACGACGCTCGCCCCGGAAACGACCGCCGACCGTGAAGGATTCATCCATCCGTATGCAATTGAAGGAGGAGTCGCTCACGCCGAAGCGCGGCTGATCCTGCGCGACTTTGAGACGTCGCAGTTGTCGGTCTATGCGACCCTGTTGGAAAACCGCGCCATCGAACTTCGCTCGGAGAATCCGCAGGCGAAGATCGACATCGAAATCAAGCAGCAGTACCGCAACATGCGCGACGGCCTGGGCAAAGAACCGCGAGCCGTCCCAAAGGCGGTCGAGGCCACGGAAGCAGCGGGCCTTGTCCCGCAAGTGTCGGTCATCCGCGGCGGCACTGACGGCTCGTTGCTAACCGCGATGGGCTTGCCGACCCCGAACCTATCGACCGGCGAACACAACCCGCACTCGCCGCGCGAGTGGACCAGCCTCGAAGAGATGCAGTCCGCCGTCAACGTGTTGGTGCAATTGGCGATCGCCTGGGGACACGAAGAGGCGTGATGCTGGGGAGTGGATGATATGTGAGGGGTCGGGTGCCAATCGGCGCTCAGCGTCTTCGTGAGCGCCTTGCCGCTCACGAAGACGGCACGCGCAATTAGTGAACCGCTGAACTGGTAGGCGTTTTGCCGGTAAACTTTTGCCGAGCACAGCCGGCCGCGCCGATAAATCCGGCATCGCCGCCGAGCGAGGCGTAGTCGATTCGAGTTTTCGCATAGGGGATCGGAAACGCGCGGGCTTTGACTTCGTCTTTCAGGCGTTGCAGGAAGCGGCGTCCGACGGGGTTGTCGTTGCGGCCGAAGGTCATGGCACCGCCGATCAGGATCATGCTGGGATCGATCGTGTGCATCATCGAGACGGTGGCCACTCCGAGTATTCGCGCGGTTTCCAGGATCAGTTCATCGGCCAGAGCATCTCCGGCTTCGGCCGCTTCGTCGATCCGTTTCGCCGTCAACTCTTCGCCCGAGTCAACGAGCGTGCGAAGCGAGGATTCGCGGCCGGCGTCGAGCGCTTCTAGGCAGCGTTTCACCAGTGCGGTCGCGCTGCAGTAGCCTTCGAGCGTTCCGTATTGCCCGTTGACATTTCGCCGTCCGCCGTCCATTTGGACGATGAGGTGTCCGCTTTCGCCGCCGTGCGAATGTTGACCTTCAATGATGACGTCATGAATGATGATCCCGCAGCCGACGCCGGTTCCGAGCGTCCACATCACCACGCTGGGAGCGTCCCTCGCCGTGCCGACCCAAAACTCGCCGAACGCGGCCGCGTTGGCGTCGTTCTGCAAGACGGTCAACATTTGCAAGCGGTCGGCGACGTGCTTTCGGATCGGGAAGAAATGCCACGTCGGCAGGTTCCCCGGTTCCAGCAGCGACCCGCCCGTGATGTCCATCGTGCCGGGAGTTGCCAGGCCGACTGAGTGAATGTCGCTCTTTGCCAAACCGCTTTGCTGAACGGCGTCGTGGACGCAGCGTTCCAGATTGGCCATTCCAAACTCGACCGGCTTTCGAGCCTCGGTCGGGACGACGCATTTCGACATCGGTCGGCCATTGTCATCAACGACGCCCACCTTGATCGTCGTGCCGCCGACATCCACGCCGACAAAGAACGGGGCTTGAAACTGAGAACGATCCGTCGTCATGGGAGCGATACCTTGAAAACATCTGTCGCGGCCAGTCTGGGTGCGGCGAGGGATGAGTCAATTGGATTAGATCCGGTGGAGTTCATGATTGTCCCCAGCCTTGAACTTCGATCGCCGCCGTCATGCCAGCAGAGCATCGACCACATCACCAGTCGGCACCAAACGGTAGGGCCGGTTGGACGGGTCATGGATTTCCATGTCGTGCCGCAGGCCGAGGCAGTGGTAGATCGTGGAGACGATGTCGCCGGGGATCAGCGGGTCGGAGGCGGGAAAGGCTCCGATCTTGTCGCTGCTGCCGTAGATCAACCCCTTCGCGAATCCGCCTCCCAGAAGCATCAGACTGTAACAATAGTTCCAATGATCTCGACCCGCGCCGTTGCCGTTGATCTTGGGCGTGCGGCCGAAGTCGCCAAACACGGCGACGATCGTGCGCTCCAGCAAGCCGCGATCGGACAGATCGGTCAGTAAACTGGAGCAGGCGGCGTCGAGCTGCGGCAACAGCTCCCCTTTGAGCTTCTTGAAATTGTTGCCGTGCGTGTCCCACGTTGCATTGGCGTCGGGTGCCCAAGACAGAGTGACCATGCGCGTGCCGGCCTCGATCAGACGTCGAGCCAGCAGTGTGCTCTGACCATAGATGTTTCGGCCGTAGGCGTCGCGCACGGCGTCCGGTTCGTCCGACACTCGGAACGCTCGCTGCGTGTTTTCGGACGTGAGCAATTGCAACGCTCGTTGTTGGAAGCCAGTCATTGACTCGGCGGGATTCAGGCCGAGCTGCTGAGTCAGTTGCCGATCGACCTCTTGAAACAACGTTCGGCGCATCGCCAGCCGTTCGGTCGACACATCGGCCAGCAGCGTCAGTTCCGGGATCGCAAAGTCTGGCGAGTTCGGATCGCGGAGCACGAACAGCGGATCTTTCGCCCGGCCGAGAATCCCGGCGAAGAAACCCGGCTGTGGCGGCCCGCCGGCTCCCTCGGCCGTGATGTATGGCAAGTGGACTTGCGACACGATGGGCCGTTCCGGCGGCCGGAGCATCGACAGCACGCAACCCGGCGAAGGGTAATCGGTCGGCCGCGTGCCGCCGCCGATCTCGCCCCGATCATGCCCGGTCATCGCGGCATACACGGCGGCGGCGTGAGCGTTGTTGACGCCGTGGTGCATCGAGCGAACAACCGTCGCGCGGTGCATGTGCCGCGCGAGCTTCGGCATCTGGTCGCTGACCTGATAGCCCGGCAGCGACGTCGCGATCGGCTGAAACTCACCGCGAATGCCGTCCGCCTGATCGGGCTTCATGTCCCACATGTCGAGATGGCTCGGCCCACCATCCAAAAAGAGGATGATGCAGTGATCTGCCTTCGGCGTGAGAGCACCCTTCCCCGTCGCCTCGCGAGCCGCCAGCAATTTCGGCAGCGACAAACCCATCAATCCCAAACCGCCGACTTGCAACAGATGTCGGCGCGACAAATCCGCAGGCAGAAACTGATGGCTGCTATTTGCTTGAACGAGGTTGAGCATCCTGGATCTCCGACGATGAGGAATAAGTCACGCAGCATAAAGGGTTGGCAGACTTCTCTCATCAGTCTTCTTGATCTTTTCCAATCACCCCAGCAGCCGCTCGGCCAGTCGTGCCCAATAACTCGCTCCGATCGGCAGCAGGTTGTCGTTGAAATCGTACTTCGGATTGTGCAGCACGCGGCCGTTGTCGGACGGACCGTTACCCACCCAGAGGTAACAGCCGGGGCGTTTCTGCAACAGGAACGCGAAATCCTCAGAGCCCATGCATGGGGCAACGTTGGTGTCGACTCGGTCAGGGCCGGCGATTTCGGCCGCGGCCGCACTGGCCCATTCGGTTTCGAGCGGCGTGTTGATCGTCGCTGGATAACGCCGCTCGTATCGCAACTCGGCTGAGGCTCCCAGTGACGCGGCGATACCCGTCACGATGCGTTTCATGTGAGCTTCCGCCATGTCTTGTACGGACCGGAGAAAAGTTCGCACCGTGCCGCGGAGTTTGACTTCGGTGGGAATCACGTTCCAAGTGTCGCCGCCGTGAATCTGCGTAATGCTCAGCACGATTTGATCAACAGGATTCACATTGCGGCTGGCGATCGTCTGCAAGGCCGTGACGATCTGAGCCGCCGCGACGATCGGGTCGATTCCCAGATGCGGCATCGCGGCGTGAGTCCCCTGCCCGCGCACCGTAATCTCGAAGACATCGAACGCAGCCATGATCGGTCCCGCACACATGCCGAACTGCCCGACAGGCATGCCCGGCCAGTTGTGCATGCCGAAGACCGCGTCGCACGGGAAGCGGTCGAACAGACCCTCTTCGACCATCACTCGCCCGCCCCCCTCGTTTTCTTCGGCCGGCTGGAAGATCAAGCACACCGAGCCGGCGAAGTTTCGCGTTTCGGCCAGATACTTTGCCGCACCAAGTAACATCGTCGTGTGCCCGTCGTGTCCGCAGGCATGCATCTTGCCGGGAAACTGCGAACGATACGGCACGTCGTTTTGTTCTTGGATGTCGAGCGCGTCGATGTCGGCACGCAGACCGATCGTTTGGAGTTTCGCGTCATTCGTTGCAGGCGAGCCGCCCGCACTACGGCCGCGCACGATGCCGACGACGCCCGTTTTCGCCAAGCCACGATGTGTTTCAATCCCCCAACTCTGTAGCTTTGTGGCGATGAACTCCGACGCGAACGTCTCTTCAAACGCCGTCTGCGGGTGCGCATGCAACTCGCGCCGCCACGCAGTCATTTCTGAATGCAGGTCTTTCAACCGCGGAATGATGTGCATGAATTAGTCCTTCGCCCAATCGAATAAAACGGATGATCCAAAACCTGGCAGAATCATGTCGCTGAATATTTCGTTCGTGTTCCATGATTCTGCCCCCGCATGATTCTGCCATCCATACATTTCATGAAGGATATCGTGTGATTGCTGAGAGTACCTCTGACTTGCTGCTGACGGCCGGACTGCTGGGGATCGCCGGGCGATTGAAGTCTTGTCCTGAAGATTTCGACGTTGAGGAAATTCCCGCATACCGTCCGAGTGGAGAGGGCGAGCATCTGTTCTTGTGGATTGAAAAACGCGGTGTGTCAGCGGATGAATTGACTCGGCACTTGTCGCGCGTGTTGACGATCTCGCCCAGCGAATTGGGGACGGCGGGGCTGAAGGACAAATGGGCCGTGACGCGGCAATTCGTGTCCGTGCCGCGCCGCGTCGAGTCGCTCCTGCCGGCGATCGACTCGGAGTGCATCAAACTTCTCAACGCGACGCCCCATCGACACAAGCTCCGCACCGGGCACTCGCACGGCAACCGATTTCGTGTGCTCGTGCGTGATGTGGCGGAGGGCGATTCGTTGTCGAAGGCGAACGCGATTGCTGACCGAGTGCAACTTTGTGGCTTGCCGAATTACTTCGGCTCGCAGCGGTTCGGCAACAACGGCACGACGCTGAAGCTCGGCCTGAGTCTGTTGAGCGAGACCGCCTCATCGCGCGAGCGACCGCGGCCGAATCGCCGCTTTCTGCATCGACTGGCGTTGTCCGCGGCTCAGTCGTGGCTGTTCAACCAAGTGCTGGCCGAGCGTCTGCGCGACGGAATGCTCGACCGCGTGTTGTTGGGTGACGTGATGCAAGTCCGCGAGTCCGGTGGCTTGTTCGTCGTGCAGGATGTTGCGGCTGAGCAACGTCGTTTCGCCGTGCGCGAGACGGTCGTCACCGGCCCGATGTTCGGTCCGAAGATGAAACCGACAGACGGCGAACCGGCGGCTCGCGAGCAGCGAGTGCTCGACGCCGCACAGCTCACGCCCGACGCCTTCCGCCGCTTCGGCCATTTGACCGACGGCACGCGCCGGCCGATGCTCATTTGGCCGGATGACTTGCAAGTCAACTCAACGCCGGAGGGCTTGCTGTTCGAGTTCAGTCTTCCTTCCGGAGCCTACGCGACAGTGCTGCTACGAGAGTTTATGAAACGCGACGACTCCGTGATGGAAGACTGAGCGCTTCCGGTAACACTCCCATCGTCGATATCCTGTCGGCTTGGTGGTGCGATGCTCCGCGTCGCAATTCACGCCGCGGAGAGCCTGTGAAGGAATTGAGCCGCGACCGTCAGGGAGCGGTCATAAGTCCTCGTCCGTCACACTCCCTGACGGTCGCGGCTCGAAAGATTCACAA
>JAYVSP010000549.1:0-13287 GCA_043775215.1 Planctomyces sp.
CCCGACCCCGCCCGGAGGAGGAGACCTGCGGTCTGGCGAAGCGGCGGGGTCGGGAGACCCGCGCCGAACCCAGGGGTCGGGAGACCCGCGCCGAACGCAGGCGGGTCCGATGCTATCGTGGGAACAATCCGTGTTGGCAGTGAAGGCACTCGGCCTGGCGGGCGAGGAATCGAAGGCGGGCAAAGTCGAACTTGCCGATGTCTACGGCGAGATGACCGTGCAGAAGGACAAGTCGCTCACAGTCACCGCCGAGACAAAGGGGGACGACTTGGAGGCGATCGATCCGCGAGAATTGTCGCTCGTCGGGCAAGATGGTTCGCTGGCCTACCGGTATTACACGCAGCCAGTGTCGCTGACTGTCCACGCTGCGAAACACGAGATTCAGGAAGTTGTCGAAACAGTGATCTCGCGCGGCTTGGTCGAAGTTGTCGAAGATCAAGACGACAAGGCGTCCTATCGTTGCCGGTACAAGTTGAAGACGTCGGAACGGCAACGGCTGCGCATCGACTTGCCGGCGGGAGCCGAGATTCTCGGCGTGCTGGTGGATAACAAATTGGTCTCGCCGGAGAAGGGTGAGAAACAGTCGGACGAGGCTTACGAAAGTTATTTCCTGAGCGTGGCACGGAGTGGCAAGTCGGACGAACTGTTTTCAATCACGCTGCAATTTCTGGCACCGGTAACGCCCCGACCATTCGATGGCTGGAAAGGGAACCTGCGCATCTGGCTGCCTCGCATCGGCGGTCCGAAGAGTTCCGGAACGGCGGTCCAACAGGTTCGTACGGTGATCTGGGTGCCAGAGAAGTTTTCGCTCGTTGGCACCCCGGAGCACTTCGTCCGCGAACAACGCCTGACGCTCAATCGTGTCCTCGAAGGCGATGTCGCCTCGCAGGTGAATCAGGCCGAGTTGGATCAGTGGATCGGGACGTCGTCCGTCGGCGTGGCGGACTTTGCGACACAAGGGCACGGTTATTCGTATCACAACCTCGGCGGTGCGGACTCTTTGACCGTGACCTGGTGGAAGGTGAGCTTCGCGGCGATCGTCGCGACGTGTGGCCTGTTCGTGCTCGGATTGGTGCTGATTCCGACGACGTGGCGCAATCGGCTCGGCTGGGTGTTGGCGGGAGTGTTGATTGCAGCGTGCGTCGGATTGAACGATGCCGATATGGTGCTGCACGCCATCGCGGCGGCTCGCTGGGGAGTGTTGTTGATGTTCGGCTTGTGGATCGTGCAGTCACTCTTCGGGGCCGCCCGAAAACCACACGTCCCCAGCTTCGATTGGTCAAAACCGTTCCCCGCCACCGTCAGTCCACCGCCAGACTAACAGTGGCGTGCGGTGTGTCAGCACCGCTTTGGACTCGCTTGCTCTCGAATGTATCTGTCAATGATTCAAGTTTACGGATGAGGGGTCGGGTGTTTGGTTTTTTGAAATTGGCGAGTATCAAACTTGGTGCGCGAATTACGCTTTCTCTCCGCCAATTTCAAAAAACCAAACACCCGACCCCGGCCCTCGCCACTCCCGATGTGGAGCCTTTGATGATTGTGAACCTCTCTGCATTTCGACCTTTGGCGATCATCCTTTCCGCGGCCATCATCGGCGGGTTGGTGTCGGTCAGCACGGCTCAAGAGAAGCCTGCCGACAAAGCGACTGACGATGTTGTAATTCGTCGCGTCTTTGTTCCGGTCGACGATCTCGATGCCGTGATTGCGCGCGATCAGCGGGGTGTGCTGCTGCCAAAGGACGAATTTCTCAAGCTGTTCCGTGAGGCAAAGAAGAATGCGCCGGCAGAAGACTCGTCCGACAATGCTCCGGCCGGAGTGGTCGTTTCGGGAGCGACATACTCGGCGCGATTCGACGGCGAGCAGTTGTTGGTGACGGCGGAAATCAAACTGTCTCAGCTTCACGATTCGTGGCACGCGATCTCGCTGCCGCTGGCCGGCATGGCAGTCGAGCAGGCAAAGCTTGATGGTCAATCGGCGAAGCTTGGCCGCACGGACCAGTCGCTGTTCTTGCTGAGCAACGTGAAGGGCGAGCACACGCTGACTCTGGAACTGTCGGCTCCGTTGAATGCGGTCGGTGCGGACAAACTGGTGTCGGTCGGCGTGCTTCCGGGAGTCGCAGCAAAGCTGATGGTCGCGGCGCCGGCGGGCAAGCATCTGCAATTCGATGAACTGTCGATCGAACGTCCGGCCGCGGCGGATCAGCCAGCGAATTACGAACTGGCAGTCGGCGGTCCGCGAAACAGCGTCGCATTGCAGTTGACCGACCGGCAGCGCGAGCGAGCAACCGATTCGCTGCTGTTCGCGACGACCGGCTTCGGACTGAGGGTTGCTCCGGGAGAAGTGACGTGGCACGCGGTGACGGTGTTGCAGGTGCATGGCACGGCACTCGATCGCGTGGTCTGTGTGGTGCCGAAGACGCTCGAAATCACCGACGTCGATTCCAAGGGGCTCGAAGCGTGGGAGCTGGCGGACAATCCGGCCGACGCGACTTCGACGCGGATCACGTTGAATTACCGTCAGCCGTTTGATGGGTCTCGGCGGATCGACTTTCGCGGCGTGTTGGCCGTGCCGGCAGGAGACTCGTGGCGCGTGCCGACGTTGACCATCAATCAAGTCACATCGCACATCGGCCGAGCATTGATCCAACATGATCCGGCGGTTCGGCTGCGCGCGGTCGAATCGACCGGCGTGCGAACGGCGACGGTCAGCGAGGCCGACCTCAAACAGATCGGCACGTCGGGAGCGACCGATGCCGGTCAAGTTTCGCTGTTGTTCGACGTCTGGAAAGAAGATTTTTCGCTGGGCTTCATCGCGCAGCCGAAAGAACAAACCGTTCAAGCGAGTATCTCGTCGATCTTCGACCTCAACGCGCGCGGGCTCGACCTAATCACTGCCGCGACGGTCGAGGCGTCGTTCGCGCCGCTGTTTGAATTGGAAGTCGCGTTGCCGGCCGAGTGGCTCATTACGTCGGTCACGGTCAACGGTCAGCCGCTGCGATGGGAGGTTCAGCCGCGCGAGCCTGGGACGCATCACGTCCGCATCCCCCTGCCGCAGCCGTTGCAGCCGGGCGTCGAAGCCAAGTTGCAGATCAACGCGCATCGCGACCCTGACGGCTGGCCGGTCGAAGATCAACCGGTCGAGATCACTCTGCCGGAACTGCGCTTGCCGCAGTCGTCTGTCACCGAAGGAACGTATGTCATCAAAGCGGACGCGGACCTCGACGTCGTGCCGGGCGAGATCACTGGCCTCGATCCGGCCAACGTGCCGGTCCCCGGAACTCGTCTGGGGTTCGCGTATCAAGACACGCGATTCGGCGGGACGCTGAAGATCGAACGCAAGCCGTCGCGAGTTGCCGCGCGCACGCTGACTTTCGCGCGGCTCGACAAGCAAACGTTGCACACGCATTTGGAAGCCGAACTGGAAATCCAAGGGGGCGGCCTGCGAGTGCTTGAAGTCGCGCTGTCCGAGTCGGCTGGTAAGGACTTGAGATTTGAGATTTCAAATTCCTCCGCGCGGATCGTTGAACAAACATCGCGACCCGGCGAGCAGGGCGAGTTGATTTGGACGCTGCGACTCAATCAGCACATCATCGGCAACGCAACGCTGGCGGTGAAGTCGGTGGTGCCGCGTAGGTTGGACACTCCTGTCCGACCCGATGGCGCGGCGGCTGAAAATGAAAAGGACCAGTCGACGGCAACTACGACGGGCAAGAGTGCCCATCCTACGGAACAACTTCCGGCTCTCCGCATTCTCGCCGCCGATCGCCAACACGGCTTTCTCGCGATCGAGGCGGAAGGGGATCAGCGGCTGACCGTTGTCGCCCGCGATGTGAACAAGGCAAGTCTTCCCGAAGTCGATCCGATCGACCTGCCGCCGTCGACGTACTCGCCGAGCCAACGGATCGTCGCCGCGTTTCGTTATTTCACGCGCGGTTACGACGTGAGCGTCAGCGACGAGCGTTTTGATCGCCTGCCCGTCCCGACGGCGATCTGCCGAATGGCCACGATCACCAGCAACCTGAGCGCCGCAGGCGAGTTTCAACATCAAGCCAAGTTCCACTTCACCGCCATCGGCGTGCAGAGCCTGCGCGTGCGGTTCGCTGTTGACGTAGCTGAATTCGCCAGAATTCAGACCGTCTCTGCGACAACTTCGCCATCGTCGAAAAATCTGAATTCTGGCGAATTCAGCTACGCCACGCTGTGGGCCGCGCTGGTGGATGGGCAGCCGGTTGAGGTCCGGCGCACGGCGGAGGCATTCTTGATTCCGCTGCCAGCATCCGATGATCCAGCCGCCGAGCGGCAACTGGAGTTGTTCTATCGCACTCACGTGCCGGCCTTGCGCGGTACCGGCGAACTGCGACAGCCGCCGCCGGAACTGACGGTGCTCAACGGAGCCGGCGTGTCGCAGCCGATGCAAGTGCTCGACCAACACTGGGAATTGCGCTACCCGCGAGACCTACTGCTGATCGACAGCACCGGAGCGTTCGTCCCTGACTCGCCGCTGCGCACCACCAGTTGGCTGACTCGCGTGTCGGAGTCGCTGTCGATGCCGAGCCGTTGGAACATCAGCCGCATGGTCACAGCGATCGCGCTGCTGCTCATCGTCGTTGGTTTGATTTGGTCACGGTATCGCTGGGGATTCCTCAAAGGCTTCGTCGCGCCGGTCATGCTGCTCGCCTTTCTCTCCGCCTTTCTTTTGCCCGCGGTTCAACAATCCCGTGAAGCGGCCCGCCGAACGATGAATAAGAACGATCTGAAACAACGTGGGTTGGCATTACACAACTACGCGGAAGAAGGATTCGTAGCCGACGAGACCGTCGGCGATGCAGATGGGTTTGCCGCATTTGACATGGCTGAATCGGCGCCCGGAAAAGCGGGCGGCGCCGCGATGCACGACATGGCGCAGACGCTTCGCACGCCGGCCACGCAACCTCCGATGGCGGCACCGCAGTCGGAAGCCATGACCAAAACCGCCGATGCGCCGCCGGAGCAATCAGCTCGGCTCCGCGTGAAGGCCGGTGAAAAGCAATTCGACGATGAGTCGAAGAAGCTGTCCGATTCGAGGGACAAGGACGCGAAGGGCATCAATGTTCCCGGATTAACCCTCCGAAGAGTTGATGACAATGACTTTGACGGTCTCGTCAAACAGTTCAACGACCTCATGAGTCAACGGCGATATGCGGAAGCGGAAGTCGTGGCCAAGCAGGCAAGAGAACTCGACCCCAAAAATCCGGTCTCGCAGACATTGGAGTGGAAATCAAAGTTCGCGAGACGCCAAAGCGCGATTGAAAAACCGAAGGGCGCCAAAGAAGAAGTCTTCGTACAAGCCATCGAATCTGTCGAATTCGTTGAGCGGGCGAAAGACGGAGAAGCAGGCGGACTGCTGTCGTTGACGATGGCGTTGGAGGCTCAGGCGGATGCGGTGGTGAAGAAATTTCGGTATCTCGGCACGGAGACGGCCGGGAGCGGGATTGGGCTCGATGTCGTGTACGAGAACCGAGCTTCGGGATGGACGGGGCGTTGGTTCTGGATCGCCGCGCTGGCGTTCGTCGGTTGGCTGGTGCCGAAGTCCGCGTGCCATCTGCGAAGCCTCTGGAGCGTTCTGGGCCTGACATTACCGCTGGCCCTCGCGCCGTTGGCTCCGTTGGCGTGGCAAAATGCGCTCGATGGAATCTTCTTCGGCACGCTCGCGGCGATTGTGATGTGGACGGTTTGCTTCCTGGGCACGTCGTTGTGTTGTGCTCTGCCACGGATGAAGACGAAAGCGTTTTGGACACGCTCGCTGATTCACCGTCGCGCAATGCTGTTCGTGGTGGCTGTCGGCCTGAGCACGAACGCGACGTGGGCGAAAGACAGTAGCCATTTCGCAATCGGGAATGGGACGAATAGGACCGATGCGACGTATGGGACGCAAACGGATAAGTCAGTGACTTATCAGTCCTATCAGTCCCATAAATCCTCTGCGCTTCTCGACGATGATCTGCTGGCATTCGCCGATCCCCCGGCAGCGAATGCGGCTCCGCCGGCGAATGTTGTTCCGCCCGTGAATCCCAATCCAGACATTGCCACGAAGCCGACGATCGTCATTCCGTATGACGATCCGAAGAACCCGCTCGCGGCGGAACGAGTCTTCTTGCCGCATGCCAAATTCATCGAGTTGTGGAACGCGGCACATCCCGAACAGCGCGTACCCGCGGCGGCTCCGCAAGACGGCTTGGTTGCGGAAGCACTGCTCGTCGTCGCTCCGCAACCCAAGAAGGCGGATGCGGCCGAGGGACCGGTCACCGCCCGATTGTTTGCGCGTGTCACGCTGTTTTCGTTTCGCCCGCAGCAAATTGTGTTGCCGATCCCGTTGCGTTTGACTTCGCTCAGCGAGGCCACGCTGGACGGCAATCCCGCGTCGATCGTGGTTCGCGAAGAGGGTGGCATCGCGCGGTTGCACGTTGTCTTGGACCAACCCGGTTTGCATGTGCTCGACCTGACTGCCGAGTTGCCGATCCAACAAAACGGCCCGGCGGGGCAGTTGCTGTTGTCGCTTGATCCGCTGCCAGCCGGGAAGTTGCTGTTCGTCCCTGATGGCGAGATTGCGTTTCGCGTGAACGGTGCGAGCAATACGTTTCGGGTGCGCAAGGGGAAGTTACCGGCGACGTCTCACACTAGCCCGACGCGCGAGCGAGGGGTTGAGGGGGAGAAAGACGATGGCAACACGAACGACCCCTCGCTAGCGCGTCGGGCTAGTGTGGGCGGCGATGTGGACGTCACGTACTACGAAGTCCCAATTAGCGCCGGTAGCGATGTGCGGTTGGCGTGGCAGCCGAAGCAGGCGGCCGGGGCGGTGGATGCGATCGTGCAATCAGAGTCCGCGACCGCTGTGCAGGTCGAGGACGCTGGAGTCCGCATCGTCTCCGGCTGGCAGTTCAAAGTGCCGCGCGGGTCGATCAACGACCTGTCGTTCTCGCTGCCGAAAGAATTGCGTGTGCGATCGATCAGCGGAGCGGATGTCGGCGGTTGGGAGCTTAACGAGAACGTCGACGGGCGGGCGTTGCGCGTCTTCCTGCGTCGAGCCGTCAGCGATCAAACCGCGCTGGCATTCGAGCTGTTCTTGGAAACTCGAATCGCGGGAGAACCGGTTTCGATCAAGGTGCCGGCGTTTGCACCGTTGCAGGTGACTCGTGACTTTGGGGTCATCGGACTGTTTGCCGCGCCGCAGTTCGCGGTGAAGAACGTCGCAACGAAGGGGCTAACGCAGATCAATCTCGACAAATTCGCCTCGCCCGTCGCACTGCCCGGAGTTTCAACGCAGCCGTTGAATGCCTTTCGTTACACGGCTCGGCCGTTTGAGCTCAGCTTCACGGCGGGACGCAAGGCTCCCGAATCGACCGGTCTGGCAGAGCATGCTCTCGTCGTTGAACGCCGCAAAATTCGGATGTCGTCTCGGCTGCGGTGGGAGTTGGCAGGTGCATTGCGTTCCAGCGTCAACGTGCAGTTACCTCCCGGTTGGTTGACAGTGGATGTCGATGCGACGGCGCTCCAGGACTGGCACATCGACCCCAACTCGAACTTGCTGACGGTCGAATTCACCGAGCCGCGCATCGGCGCGGTCGAGGTCGTGCTGCAAGGGATCGTCGCCAAAGAACCCGAAGATGCGATCGCCGAAATCATCCTGCCCGTACCGCAAGAGTTGTCGAAGTTGGTCACTCAATCGGCGGTCTGGTTCGATCCGGCGTATCAGGCGACGATCAACGCGTCGAACGGCTGGAAAACCACCGATCCGGAACATTGCTCCGAAGAGTTGAAGCACAAGCTGGGACGTCCGGCGAAGTTCGTGTTCACCTCGAATGCAATCGCGCCGGAGATTCTCGGATTCGATCTAGTCCGAGCGGCTCCGAAGCTGTCGGCCGACGCCGTCACGCTCATCACCGTTTCTGACACGGCGATCGATTACTCGCTGGCCTTGCAGTGGAAGATCAGTGAGGCGGCCGCCGACACGTTCACCTTCACAACGCCGGATTGGCTAGCTGGCAAACTCGATTTCCAAGGAACGGCAATTCGTCAGACGTCCTTCAAACCGGCGGGCAAAGACAGTGGCCGAACGCGCTGGACTGTCACGTTGCAAGACCCCGTCGGCACGCGTTATTTCTTGTTGGCGACCGCGACGCTGCCGCCGCCGGAGAAGAGCCGCGTCGTCGCTCCGACGATTGCGTTTGAACGCCGTGATGTGGGCGATGGTGATGTCGCCGCTGAAGCGACTCCGGCGGAGGGAGCCGAAGCCGCTCCGCCGTTCTTGCCGCTCGACACGCAACGGCAGTTTGTCGTGCTGATCAACATGAGTGGCAATCAGCTTTCGCCGGTCGGCAACGTGGGCGAAAGCGTGCCGCGTGACGAATTGCCGATCGCCGTCGATCAACGATTGGTCGATCAGGCCACAGCCGTGCTTCGCGTCAGAGGTCAGAGGTCAGAGGTCAGAGATCAGAAGGCAGAAGTCAGAGATCAGAAGTCAAAAGCAATAGCGGCGCCGACTTGGAGTTTGAAATCTTATGCCGCTCAAGCAGGTGCGCCGGCGTCGGTGAATCTAGCCGACCTGACGACGGTCCTCGCTGCCGACGGCACTTGGCGCATGCAGGCGATCTACACGATCAAAAACCGCTCGCGCCAGTTCCTCGCGCTGCAACTGCCGGAAGGCGCGCAAGCGCTGTCGGTGTTTGTGGGCAATCAGCCGTCGCGGTTGGTGGAGTTGAAGCGGGACGCGGGCGCTCGCGCTCGGCGCGGGTCTCCTGACCCCGTCGAAACGGCCGACCGAAGGTCTCCACAATCATCCGCGAATCGGGGAGACCTTCGGTCCGCTCTAGCGGCGGGGTCAGGAGACCCGCGCCGAACGCAGGGAGACCCGCGCCGAGCGCAAACCTACCAACTCGTCGCGCTTCCAAAGACCAGCGAGGCCGATCTTTCATTCCAAGTGAGCCTCGTCCTGGCGGGCCGGCTCTCGACGGGCGCGTTACCGCGTGGTCTGCGGTTTTGGTCGCAGGAGTTGGATCTCCCCGCGCCGGTGGTGGTTTCGCAGTCGGACGACAAAGAGTACGGCATCCCCGTCGCACGCACGCTGTGGGCAGTGTACGTCCCGAAGGATTGGTCGGCTCATCCGCTCAACGACGTCAAACGCCACAATTTGGCCGAGGACACGGCCAATAGTGCCGAGGTCGCGTATCGCAACAGTTGGTTGCAAGAGGCCAATGACTTGGTGCGAGTCATTGAAGGGAACTATCAAAGCTCGCAAAAGGGACTCGCGCTGAACAACCTCAAGCAGCTTCGCGCACGGATCGACAGCAGCGGCCCTGATGATGCCGTGTCGAATTCCGAGGATGGCCGCAAACTGTCTCTGGCGGTGGAACAGTTCAAAGGCAAACAATCCGAGTTGGAAAGCCGAGTGATCATCGAGAACGAAAACGGCGGGACGAACTTCTACGTCGCCAAAGACCAGCAACAAGCCGCTCAAGCCCGTGCGGCTCAGCAGGCGGACAAAAACGCGAACGGTCGTCTCTTTGTCGGACAAGGAGGCCAACAAGGCGGGGGCTTTCAACGCGAGATCGTGAACTTCAATAACGCCGACCTCTTCATCAATAACTCGCTCAACGTCAACGGCGAGGACCGCAACGGCAACGGAGTGCTCGACTCCGGCGAGGATACCAATGGCGATGGCATCCTCAACCTAGGCGATGTCCAAGATTCAATTCTCGGAGCGAACGTTGATGGTGGGCTGAAATTCAAACTCAACGTCAAAGGCGAGAAGCCAGCAGGAAAACCGCAAATGCCCCAAGGCCGCAGCACCGTGAGCAAGAAGGGTTACACCGGCAAGGGAGTCTCCGAAGAAGACCGAGCCAATCGCCGCAAACAATCGCTGGATCAACTCCAAGACCTCAACAAAGAGGTGGACAACGAAAAGCTGCAACAGAAGGCCGACGTGGCTCAGCAACAACTACAACTACAGCAGCCGACGAATCAACCGCCACAAAGCCAATCCGAAAGCGTCGACTTTCGCACAGGTGTGTCGAAAGTTTTTGCGAATGGTGGTCAACAAGCCATGTCGCACAATCCGATTGATCAGTCCGGAGTCGCTGGTAGGTCAAAGAGCAGACTCGGCGGGCAGGTGTTTAGCAGATCGGGAGTTGCTGGCGTTGAGTTTGACTACCAGCGTTCACTGGGTCGTCGCCCGGCAATTTCTGGGGGAATGGGCGGGGGCGGCTTCGGCGGTCAACAAGGTGGTGGTGTACTCGCCGGTGGCAGCGGTTTACCAACTAATTTAAGCGGCCGAGCGAGTGCTCCAGTTAGTCGTGGTTTCACTGCCGCGGGTGCTGGGACAGTAAATGTTCAGAATCCAATGGGTGAACCCCATGCGAGTTATGCGCTCAACGCTGGCTACATGCAAACCGAAGGGTGGACGCAAGCCGGCGGATTGTCGCTGCCGATCGAAATTCAGCGAGACGGCAACGTCTTGCGGTTTTCGCGCGCGAGTGGTTCGCCGCGATTGGCTCTGGCTGTGCGACCGAATGAGTCGGGCAAGCTGGGACTCGGTTTGGTGTGGTCGGCCGTGTGGGCGGTGATCGCCATTTGGTTGCTGCGAGTCGTGCGCGGCTCCACATGCGGCACGAGTTGGCGGCAAGTCGCCTGCGGTCTGAGCGTCCTGGGCCTGCTGGGCATGTTCTTCCTGCCGTCGCCACTGAGCGAACTCGGCTTCCTGGTGTTCGCACTGGCGACGCTCGTGCTGGCGATTGGCGTGCTGCGGCGGAAGCGTCAGAATGCGGCTGTGGAGTAGTTTGCTTGGAGTGTTCTCTGATCTGGTCTGCAAACGTTTGAAATCTCGTTTTTGTGAGAAGATTTTGAGAGCGGAAGAGTGTTTGGTTTTGGGGACTAAAAGAATTGCGCTTCCACATCATTCTGCCCTTCGATCATTCTGCCAATCCAGATGGGGATAGGCAGAATGATGAGAGGGCAGAATGATCAAAAACAGGTAGGCGACTCGGTCGATTTGCGCATCATCGAACTTTAGTTTGGATTGCGGCTCCGCCGGGCCAAGAGAATCAGCGATGTCTGACAAAATCAAACCTGCACCCAAAGTGCCGAAGAAGTTCAGCGGATCGTGGATCGCGTGGAATCACAAGCTGACCAAGATCGTCGCGAGTGGGACGACGTTCGATCAGGCGCTGACAGCCGCCGGGAAAGCGGGGGAATCTCAGCCGTTTCTCACGAAGGCACCGAAAGGGCCGGCTCAGTTCGCGGATGGCACACGATGAAATTCGCCTACCGCCGATTCTTTGGTGACGCTTACATCGTGCAACTGAAACCGAATGCAAAATTCCCTCGCAGGTGAAGCGACGCCATGACGGAATCGCACCAGGGGCACGAGCAAGGAAGGCAAGAATGTCGTGCCAGCGACCTCTGCGTCCACGCGGCCGGCGTCGAGATGCGGTTTCCGTCGGGACAGTTCGGCGTGCGCGATGTGTCGTTGAACGTGCGGCGCGGCGAATTGATTTCGTTGGTCGGCCCGTCGGGATGCGGAAAATCGACGCTGTTGCGGATGATCGCCGGGTTGATGGCTCCGACGGGCGGAACGTTGAGTGTGCAAGCCGGATCGGCGAATCACTCGCGAACAGCGTTCGTCTTTCAAGACTCGAACCTGTTGCCGTGGCGGACGGTGTTCGACAACATTCGGTTGCCGCTGGAACTGCGCGGAGCAGCGTGGGCCGAGCAACTCGCGGCGGTCGAAAGCAGTCTCAAGTTGATCGGTCTCAAGCCGGAGGACGCGGTCAAGCGGCCGAGGATGCTCTCCGGAGGAATGCGGATGCGCGTCTCGCTCGCGCGGGCACTGGTCACAAAACCGGAGTTGCTGTTGCTCGATGAGCCGTTCGCGGCGCTGGATGATTTGCTGCGGCAGCAACTTAACGAGGAGTTGCTGCGGATCTGGACCGAGCAGCGTTGGACCGGCGTGTTCGTGACTCACAACGTGGCGGAAGCGGTGTTCCTGAGCCAGCGCGTGCTGGTGATGAGTAAGTCTCCGGGCACGATCATCGCCGATATCGCCGTGCCGTTCGGTCATCCGCGCGACCTGGATTTACGCTCCACAGCAGAGTTCGCAAAGCTGACGGGCGAAGTCTCACGCCGTTTACGCGAGGCCGCGCGATGACCATTTTTTGGAGTGCGGGGATGCATCCCCGCTTTGGATTGCGGCGGAGCCGCTTTCAGTTTTGCAAGACGGACAATATCTCCGGCGCCATGAAAGTAATACCGCGACAAATGAAAGTGGCTCCGCCACAAACCAAAGCGGTGATGCATCACCGCACTCCAAAGAGGGACGCGCGATGAAGCGAGTTCTACAAATCGTGGTGCCTCCGCTGGTGGTGCTAGTGCTGGTGGTGCTGGCGTGGCATTGGGTTGTCGTGGCTTGGGACATCAAACTGTATCTGGTGCCCAAGCCGGGACGCGTATTGACGGAAGCGGCCGCGAGCAGCCGGCAATTGCTGACCGCGCTCGGACTGACGGCCGGCGCGGCGCTCGGCGGCTTTGCCAGCAGTCTGTTGGCCGGAACGCTGATCGCCTGCGTGTTCTCGCAGTCGGGAATGATTCGCCGAAGCTGCTATCCCTATGCGATCTTCCTGCAGACGGTGCCCATCGTGGCGATCGCTCCGCTGATCGTCATTTGGTTCGGTAATGGGTTTCACAGTGTCGTGCTGGTGTCGTTCATCATCAGCCTGTTTCCGATCATCACCAACGGAACGACCGGACTGCTGGCGATCGACCCGGATTTGCTCGATCTGTTTCGGCTGTATCGTGCAACTCGCTGGCAAGTGCTGTGGAAACTGCGGCTGCCCCATTCGGTGCCGTACCTGGTGACAGGTGCTCGCACGTCGAGCGGCCTGGCGGTGGTGGGTGCGATCGTCGGTGAATTCTTCGCCGGTGCCTCGGTTGAACAGCCGGGGCTGGGCTCGGTGATTCAGCAGGCTCGCGAATTCAACAACCCCAAACTATTCGCGGCGGTGATCTTCTCGACGCTGTTGGGCATCGCGATCTTCGGGCTGACGACGTTCATCGGGTCGACAGTGCTGCGGCAGTGGTCGGAGCCAAAGTCATAGCACGGCGGAGCCGCAACGTAACCCGACGCGTGAGGCGTGAGCGAGGGACTGATGCCCCTCGCTCACGCTTTGTGAAGTTGCGCAGTCTTGTTTTTCGCCCCAAAGGGGTGCAACTCGATAGCCCAGGGCGAAGCCCTGGGTGACGAATAGAACAACAATAAGAA
>JAYVSP010000550.1:0-5379 GCA_043775215.1 Planctomyces sp.
GCTTCGCCCTGGGCTATCGAGTTGCACCCCTTTGGGGCGAAAAACAAGACTGCGCAACTTCAAAAAGCGCCAGTGAGGGCGGGCGCTCGACAAGATGTCATTCTCCGTTTGAAGTCTCGTGGAGCGCCCGCCCTCGCTGGCGCTTCGGGTTAGTGTGGGCCAGGCAAATTTGCCGCACCCAAACCCGAAGACCTGACGCGACGGTTCCGCGAGTTCGAACGACTGGAAACGGGCACTGCCCGCCGCTTTGAGGGGAGCGGTTTGGGTTTAGCTCTCGTGAAGAAGATCGTGGAGCGACAAAATGGTACAATTCGCGTCGCCAGCGAACTCGGCCACGGCAGCACATTCACGTTCGAGTTGCCTATTGTCACGACACGCGAGCCGATCGGCGTGAGCCCAATGGCAGTCACTTTACTACACGACGAGTGAGCGATACGGCGTTAGCCGCTGGTTTTTCGCAGGGGGAATGTCGCCTCCGCAATACCGGTGGCTAGCGCCGGCTAGCGCCATGCCGCTCAAGAATTGCCGGTCGGCATCAGCCTTCGGATGTGAATGATTATGAACGATTCCCTCCCGGAGCCGACTGCCGCCAATACGCCGCGCACGATCCTGGTCGTGGACGACAATCCGACCAATTTGAAGCTTGCTATCACAGTGCTTGAGAGTGAAGGCTATCAAGTGCTCAAAGCGCAGGATGCCGAGGAAGCTCTGACGGTGCTTCGCGGCTTCATCCCTGATCTCATCCTGATGGACATCGCATTGCCCGGCATGGATGGACTGACTCTGACGGAAAAGTTGCGGGCCGATCCGGCGACTGCGCGGATTCGGATCGTGGCGATGACGGCATTTGCAATGCAGGGCGACGAACAAAAAGCACTCGATGCTGGCTGCAACGGCTACATCGCCAAGCCGATCGACACGCGGCGATTGCCGGTGCAGGTGGCCGAGTATCTTCAAGAACAGCCCAAGCAGCGTGGGCGGTTGAATGTGTTGATCGTGGATGACGTCTCCATGAATCGCAAGTTGCTCAGCGCGACGCTGAAAACAAGCGGCTGCAATTTGGTCGAAGCGTGCGACGGTGTTGAGGCATTGGCGATTTTGGAACACCAGCCCGTGGATGCCATCATTTCGGACGTTTTGATGCCGACGATGGACGGCTATCGGCTGTGTTACGAGGTGCGTAAGAGCGACCGATTCCGATCGTTGCCATTCATCTTTTATTCAAGCACGGACACCGCGGCGAGCGACGAGAAACTCGCGATGGACTTGGGGGCGGACCGATTCATCCCCAAGCCAGCTTCGGCCGAAGTGTTGCTCGGGGCACTCGCGGAAGTCACCGGCCGACCGCGGCCAAGTGAACCGCACGCCATCGCTCCGCCGCGTGAATTGGAGCTGATGAAGCAGTACAGCCAACGGCTGGTTGTGAAGTTGGAACAGCAGAACAGCCAACTCCGAAAACAAGCGGAAACGCTGCGAGAAAACGAAATACAGCTTCGTGAGAGCGAACGCCAAACGCGCCAGCAGTACGCGGAACTGGAACAACTCCACCGCGTGGCCCCGATCGGCTTGGCGTTGTTAGATCCAGATCTCCGCATTCTGCGGATCAACGAGCGATTAGCCGAGATGAATGGCCGGCCGGTTGATGTGCATATCGGCCGAACTCTCGATGAGGTGGCGCCAGAATTGGCTCCCGCGATCGTGCCGCTCTTTCAGCAAATCTTCACTACCGGGCGACCAATACTCGACAGAGAAGTCCACGGTACCACTCTCGCCCAGCCGGGAGTCGAACGCGATTGGCTGGTGAGCTACTTCCCCCTGACATCCGAAAACGGAACGGTCATCGCGGCCAGTGCCGTCGTTCAGGAAATCACCGAACGCAAACGAACAGAAACGGACTTGCGCGAGAGTGAGGCCCGATTGAGACTGTTGGTGCATGCCTCCAATATCGGTTTGTGGGACTGGAATCTGCTTACGGATGAAGTGTTCTTCTCACGCGAGTGGAAAAGCCAACTCGGTTATGCGGAGCACGAACTGTCGAATCGCTACCAGGAATGGGAGAGCCGTCTGCATTCCGACGATCGGGCTCAGGCTCTAGAGATTACTCGTGAGTTCCGCGAGGGAATTCGCGACAACTATGACATCGAATTCCGCCTGCGTCACAAAGATGGTTCTTGGCGCTGGATCCTCAGTCGTGCCGACATGATCCACGACTCCGATGGCCGTCCCATTCGCATGATGGGTTGCCACGTCGATATCACTGAACGCAAGCAGTCCGAGGAAATGTTTCGCGAACGTGAACAGCAACTCCGACTGTTCATCGAACACAGTCCGGCGTCGATTGCGATGCTGGACCACGAGATGCAGTACCTTGTGACCAGCCGCCGATGGCTCGCTGACTATCGTCTTGGCGAGCAGGACTTGACGGGACGCAATCATTACGACGTCTTTCCGGAAATCGCTGAGCCTTGGAAAGAGATCCACCGCCGCTGTCTGGGAGGAGCGATCGAAACGTGTGACGAAGAGGCGTTTGTTCGCGCGGATGGAAACACGGACTGGATTCGGTGGGAAATTCGGCCCTGGCACAAGGCTCAGGGTGAAATTGGGGGACTTATTATTTTTTCGGAAGTGATCACCGAGCGCAAGCAGGCGGCGGAGGCGCTGCGCGAATCTCAGACCGTGTTGCAACTCGTGCTCGACAGCATCCCGCACGGGGTCTTCTGGAAGGACCGCAACTCGGTGTATCTCGGAGCCAATCGCGTCTCGCGCCACGCAATGGGCTTGGAGACTCCGCAATCCGTGGTCGGTCTGACCGACTTTGATATCCCCTCATTTCGACGCGAGCAAGCCGAGTTCTTCGTCTATCACGATCGCGAAGTCATGCAGTCCGGTCAACCGAAGTTCGGTATCGTTGAAGCCATGACGCTTCCCAACGACACGACGATCTGGTTGACAACGAACAAAATGCCGATGCATGACGCCGCAGGCAACGTCACCGGAATTTTGGGAACCTGGGAGGACATCACCGAACGCAAACGAGCGGCGGATGCACTGCAGCGCAGCGAACAGCGATTCCGGGCGCTCATCGAGAATAGCTTTGATGCGATCACCCTCAACAGCCCGGACGGGACCATCCTTTATGCCAGCCCTTCGGCAGCTCGAGTGCTTGGTTATTCGGCGGCGGAATTGACGGGGACCAATGCCTACGCCTTGCTCCATCCCGATGACATCGCCAGGATCAAAGTGAAAATGCGACGCGTTGCGGCAACGTCGAGTATTCTCGCGACCGACGTGTATCGCGTGCAGCAGAAAGACGGCTCGAGGCGTTGGATCGAAGTCATGGTCACCAATCTTCTCGACGATCCGAATGTGGAGGCGATCGTCTGCAACCTGCGCGATATCTCCGAACGACAGCGTTCCCATGACGAACTGCGTGCCAGTCGCGAACGGTTGGCGGCACTGTCGCGGCAGTTGATCGAAACGCAGGAGTCCGAGCGGCGGCATCTGGCTCGCGAACTCCACGACGAGATCGGCCAAGCGCTGACGGCGATCAAGCTCAATCTCAATGCCTTGCAACAGCTCGACCTGGTGGCGAAGCCGAGATCACTGGTACAAGAAACGATCAGTGTGGTCGATCAGACGTTGCGGCAGGTCCGGACTCTCGCTTTGGACTTGCGACCCTCGATGTTGGATGACATTGGTCTGGTTGCGGCCTTGCGCTGGTGCCTGGACCGCCAGTCGCAACGTGCCAGCTTTTCTCCGAATTTCGTGGGCGATTCGTCTGTCCGAGGCGCGTCAAAAGAGATCGAAACCGCCTGCTTCCGTATCGCGCAAGAAAGTCTGACCAACATCGCCCGCCATGCGAAGGCACGAAATGTCCGCATCGAATTACACCAAAAAGACAATGAACTAGAACTAGTCGTCACCGACGACGGCGTTGGTTTCGATGTCCCAGCCGCACGCGATCGCGCTGCAAGTGGCGCAAGCATCGGCCTGCTGGGCATGGAAGAACGAGTACTGCTTGTCGGCGGCCAGCTTGTGATTGAATCCATACCATCCTGCGGAACAACGATCCGCGCGCGCTTTCCGTCGGTCGCTGACAGTTCCTCGTAGCTTGACTCTCCCTGGCATCATACATCAACCACTAATGGATTTCGGGGGGACAGGAATAGCGATCCTTATTCATCAATCGCTATTCCCAAAATCGGACAGTTCTAAATCCGCCAGTTGATTGATTAGGAACCTTCTCATGCCGTCCATTAAAGTTGTGCTCGCCGACGATCATGCTGTTGTCCGCGCGGGGATTCGCTCGATGCTCGAATCGTTGGGTGGCATCGAGCTTGTCGGACAGGCAACCAACGGCCGCGAAGCGCTCTCGCTGGTCGAAGAGCATCACCCCGACGTGCTGCTGTGCGATATCTCAATGCCCGAAATGAATGGCCTGGAGGCGACGACACGCGTGGTCAAAGAGTTTCCCAACGTGCGGGTCATTATCCTGTCGATGCACATCTCCGAAGAGTACGTGTGGCAGGCGCTGACGGCTGGCGCAACTGGCTATCTGCTCAAAGATGCCGAAGCCTCGGAACTATACGTCGCGATCAAGTCGGTCGTCAGCGGCACGACTTACCTGACGCCGTCGGTATCAAAACACGTCGTCGAAACCTACATGCAACGCATGGGCAGTTCGATCCAAGTGGCCGATGTGCTCACCCCCCGGCAGCGAGAAATTCTGCAACTCATCGCCGAGGGAAAAGCGCTGAAAGAAATCGCCCGGTTGTTGAACCTCAGCGTGAAGACGGTCGAGACACACCGCACACTGCTGATGAACCGCCTCGACATCTTCGACACTGCTGGACTCGTCCGCTATGCCATGCGCCGCGGAATGATCCCGCCTGCAACGTGATGTGAAAACGGAAGCGTTCGAGAGCCTTTGTCATGCCGCATTAATCTTCAAACAAGCGAGTTCGCAATCGTGGGGCAGGTTTTTAACCTGCCCGTCCAACACGGACTCTGATTTCGAGTGAAACACGAAATGTTGAAAACCGCGATATTTCACGGGCAGGTTACAAACCTGCCGCACGAGTTCGCTTGTTTGAGGGTTAATCGGTTGTATCGCCTCTTCGATTCCATTGCCCCTATTCCCTTGCCACTCAAAAAACGGCTGCGAACTGGCAACGGAATGGTGGCAAAGGAATTGAGGCCAGTTGGATTGCGGCAAAGCTAAATGACCGTGCGTGATTCGTGTCGATCGCCAACCGCCGACCCGAAATCAGCCGGAACGCGCTAGTGCGTCTTCAAGACTTAAATCACGGGTTGTGAGCGGCAAGGCTCTAGCCGGCGTCAGCCCCCGGACATCCCCCACTTCTGAAGACAATTTTTGAA
>JAYVSP010000551.1:0-3768 GCA_043775215.1 Planctomyces sp.
ACGCGAGTTCCTCGACATGTCGATGAGCCACGGGGCGGCGTTGCTCGGACACGGGCCGGAGTGTCTCCGCGAAGTATTCGACAAGGTCTGGGAACTCGGCGTGATGTGCAGCCTCGACGGGCCGTATCACATCGATTTGGCCGAGCAACTTTGCGACATTGTGCCGTGTGCCGAACGAGTCCGCTTCACGGGGTCGGGCAGCGAGGCGACGCTGCACGCGCTGCGGTTGTGCCGCGCGGTCAGTGGTCGCGACAAGATCATTCGCTTTCACGGCCACTTTCATGGCTATCACGAGTTCACTTTCATTGGCGGACATCCTCCGGCCGATCAGCTCGACGCGCGGCCGCCGTATCGCGAAAGTGCTGGCATCCCGATCGCACTCGCCGAACTCATCATCGCCGCCGAGTACAACGACCTCGACGCGCTGGAGCGATTGGTCAAACAGTACAAACACGAGGCCGGGACGATCTTAATCGAGCCGGTCGATTACAACTGCGGAGCAATTCTGCCGGAGCCGGGTTTCCTCGAAGGAGCACGCCGCTTGGCGGACGAACACGGACTGATCCTGTTCTTCGACGAGATTCAATCGTTCGCCAAAAAATCTCCGGGCGGAGCACAGCAAGACTTTGGCGTGACGCCGGACATCTGCACGATCGGCAAATCGTTGGGCGCGGGCTTGCCGCTTTCCGCGATAGCCGGCAAAGCCGAGTTGATGGATCGCTTCAAACCGGTCGGCGATGTCGCTCACTCCGGCACGTTCAACGCGCCGCTGCCGAGTATTCTTGCCGGGCTGGCATTCGTGCGGACGATTCGCACGGCCGAGTTCTGGCAGCTCATTCACATGCTGTCTGATCGCCTCGCGCGCGGTCTCGATGAGATCTCACGCCGCAGTCCTGTTCCATGCCGATTCCAAACGCATGGCAGCCGCTTCGGCCTGACTTTCGGCACGCGCGAGCCGGTCAAGAACTATCGCGACAGCCTCTGTCACCGTCGCGAAGTGATGTTGGAATTCTGCCGCCAAACGACCGCGCGCGGAGTTTATTTTCACGACTACGGCGGCGGCCCGTGCCATCACGGCTTCTCATCGGCTCACACGGCCGCCGACATCGATCGCGTACTCAACGTCGTCGACGATGCTCTGAAAGCAATTCCACTCCAAAGTCGTTGAACCTCTCTGAGGCTCAACATTTCGTGATGTCGCCGAAGCCGCAAACCAAATCGTAGCAACGGCCTTTCCAGGCCGTTGCTGATCCCGACGGCTTCGAAAGACCATCGCGACAAACATCTTTTCACCACGCAAAGATTCTCAACGTTTGCGGAGCCGTGCTCAGTTGATTGACGCTTGGCGGTCACGGTCGCGAATATCTTGCGATCTAGAAAACTTACGATGGCTGACGCCGCAAATTTTGTCAGCTTGATCGCATTTGTTGGGACAAATGAGACCGATGAGACGAATGCGATCTGCGAGACAGCAGAATCTTATCGGCCCAAGAATCCAGCGAAGCATGCCTCAGACCAACTTCAAACCAACTTTGGAACACTAATCGACGCTGATCAACGCTAATGGCACGAGTACTGTGGTTTGATTAGCGAAGATCAGCGTCGATTAGTGTTCCAAAACACTTGACTCAATCGCAACAACTTTGGAAGGCGAAGAAGTCAAATAGTTCCCACCACCCGCGCAGATGCCAATGCAATCCCGTTTTCCCTTTGAGGCCCTCATGTCAGACACGCCCTCCCCCGTGCCAGAACCGCATCGTTTGGAAGCGGCTCGAATCGAAAAGCTGCACAAGCTCGAAGCGTTGGGCCTCGACCCGTGGGGCCAGCGGTTCGATGGGCATGTGGCGATCGCGGTGGCTCGCGACAAATGCCCGACCGAGTACGGCACCGATGGCGAGACAGTGCGTATCGCGGGTCGCATCATGCTCCAAAACGATCGCGGCAAGCTGAAGTTTTTTCACGTTCAAGACGCGACCGGACGCATTCAGTTGATGATCTCGATGAAGGACACGCCGGAGACGACGTGGAAGGCGATCGAGCAGCTTGATCTCGGCGACCTCGTCGGAGTCGATGGGCGACTGCGAGTTACTAAGACTGGCGAGAAGACGATCTTCGTCGAGCAGCTCACGCCGCTGTGCAAATCGCTGGCGACGCCGCCGGAGAAATTTCACGGGGCACATGACATCGAGATGCTCCTGCGGCACCGCTATATCGACATGATCTACAACGAAGGAGTGCTCGACCGGCTGCTGAAGCGGACGCGGATCATCAGTTCGATCCGCGCGACATTGGCCGGGCACGGGTACGTCGAGGCGGAAACTCCGGTGCTGCACGCGATCGCGGGCGGCGCGGCGGCGCGGCCGTTCATCACGCATCACAACGCGCTCGACATCAATCTGTATCTGCGGATCGCGTTGGAACTGCACCTCAAACGGCTGATGGTCGGCGGCATCGAGCGGGTCTACGAGATCGGCCGCGTCTTCCGCAACGAAGGGGTCGATGCGACACACAATCCCGAATTCACGATGATCGAGTTGTACCAAGCCTACGCGAACTACGAAGTGATGATGGATCTGTGCGAGCAGATTGTGATCGATGCCTCGAAGGCCGCCGGCAATGAATCGCTGGTGGTGCAATGGGGAGACAAGACGGTCGATCTGACCCCACCTTGGAAGCGAGCGAAATATGGCGACCTCTTTCGCGAACACGCCGGCTGCGACATGCACGACGCTGACGCGGTGCTGGCCAAGGCGAAGTCGCTGCATCTCGAAACCGCCGGCAAGCACCCGGACGTGCTCGTCAACGAAGTCTTCGAGGCGACGGTCGAGGACGCGCTCATCGGCCCTGTCTTCGTCATCGACTACCCGGCCTCAATGTGCCCGCTGACGAAACGCAAGCAATCCGATCCAAGCATCGCCGAGCGATTCGAGCTCTTCGTTCATGGCCTCGAAATGGCGAACGCCTACACCGAACTCAACGACCCGCGCCTGCAAGAGGAAACCTTCCGCACTCAACTCGCGGGGCAAGCTGAAGAGGATTCGATGGCCAAGATGGACCACGAATTCGTGTACGCTCTGAAAGTCGGTATGCCACCGGCAGGCGGCATGGGTATCGGCATCGACCGCCTAGTGATGCTGCTGACGAATACCAATACGATCCGCGACGTCATTGCCTTCCCGTTGCTGAAACCGGAGTGAAAAGGAAGTGTCATCGAGCGGGTTTTGCAGCTAACATGATGGTCGGTCAATCGTTAGTTTCCGGAGTCGAAGCATGAGCGTGCGAGTGTTGCCTTACGCCGCGGACAGCGCGTGAGTTGTTGAAACTGCGAGCGGACGACGAGGCGCAATTGCACATTGAAGACCTCGCTCGCAAATCAACGGCCGGGACGCTGACGAACGACGAGCGTTCCGAGTACGAAACGTTGGTCGCGGCGGGGACGGTTATCGCCATCTTGCAAGCTCAAGCTCGCCAGGTCTTGGCCAAATCGAGCAGTTCTCGTGAATAAGGCGATTCAAACAGCGGTGCGCGAGCGAGCAGCGGGCCGCTGTGAGTACTGCCACCTGCGCCAAATTGATGATGGCTCTTCCGGTGTTCCGGGGAGGCCAGTTTTCAAGCCACGGATGAAACACGGATTGAACACGGATCAGGACAGCGAACGAGGCCAATTAAAATCGAGTGAGGTCACGAAACGAGGGTGCGTCACGCTTTCAAACCTCTGGCTTGTTCCATGCTTTTATCCGAGGAACAAAAGCTGTTGTCTGACATTCC
>JAYVSP010000552.1:0-5675 GCA_043775215.1 Planctomyces sp.
CGGTGTCTGTGAAACCGGACGGCTTGCGCCGTTCCGCTACAAAATGCGCGCAGGAAAACAAGAAACTGAGAACTAGTAGTACAAAGCATCAATCTCGCCAGTGCGAAGAATAGCCGCAAGCGTAGGCTCAGAGGACCAGAACATGACCAAGCCAATTCCCGAACCAATTGATCCGTTGCACCTGCCCGAATTGGCGAAGGCGGTCGTCGCGGCAGACCACTTCCCCGATTTGGCGACGATCGACGGCGATCAACCGCGCGTGAGACCGGTCTCGCCAGTGAAGACCGAGGGATTCACCGTCTACGTCGCGAACCTGCGGATGTATCACAAAACAGCCGAGATCGCCGCGAACCCGAAAGTCGAATTGTGCTATCTCGATGCCAAGCACGATCAAGTGCGGATCACGGGTGTCGCGGAGGTCGTCACGGAACGAAGCGTGTTGCAAGAAATCTGGGACTCGAATCCGCTGCTGCGACAGTACCTCGGCAGTTTGGATAACCCGGCCCTGATTGTGTATCGCATTCGTCCCATCCAAGTCCGCTTCATGCGCGAATGGGCGCTCGACTATCACGACGTTTCGCTGGAGTGATGTGCGACAGTGAACTTGCGGAAAAATCGCAGACCGGCCTACGATCCGTGCGGCTGTCAAGAACAAATTCGTAGGACGGGTTCTTACCGGCGAACAGGAGTTCCAGGGGATGAGTTCGGAGGAGCAGAGTTTTCGAGGTGTGCGGTTTGATTCGGCGCATCCGCGTTTTGGACGTGGGCCTGCGTTTTTGGACGTAGTCTCGCCACCGACCTTGCCAGCGGAGACGACGGAGTCGGCAGTCAATCGCGCGGGGTTGCAGGATGCCATCGGCCGCACTCGCGATTATCTCCTTTCGATTCAGCATCAAGACGGCTTTTGGTGCGGTGAATTGGAAGGGGACACAATCCTCGAAAGCGAATACATCCTGCTGCTGACACACTTGGGCCGCGGTCAATCGGAACCAGCAATCCGCTGCGCGAACTACATTCGACAACAGCAGCTTGCCGACGGTGGCTGGGCGATTTATCCCGGCGGGCCGCTGGAAATCAGCGCGTCGGTCAAAGCGTATTTCGCGTTGAAGATCGTTGGCGACGCGCCCGATGCCGAGCACTTAATCCGCGCGCGGCGAGCAATCTTAGCGGCAGGTGGGGCGGAGAAGGTCAATAGCTTCACACGGTTTTACCTCGCGCTGCTGGGAGTCATTTCCTACGAGCAATGTCCGGCCGTGCCGCCCGAAGTGGTCCTGTTACCAAAATGGATGCCGTTCAACATCCACGAAATGTCCGCCTGGTCACGAACGATCATTGTCCCGCTGAGCCTGATGTGGGCCTTCCGTCCGGTGACACCGGTGCCGCCCGAGCAGAGCATTCGCGAGCTGTTCGTCAACTCGCCGGAACAGTTGCCGGCGCACATGCCCCCATGCAAAACGCTCGACCCATTGCAGACCAAGACTCTGATCGACTGGGCGGCATTTTTCCGGTATGTGGACTCAGCCGTGAAGATGATCGACCGCTGGAAGTTTCGTCCGCTGCGACAGCGAGCTATCCGCAAGGCGACCGCGTGGATGCTCGAACGTCTCGTCGACAGCGACGGTTTGGGGGCGATCTTTCCGCCGATCGTGTGGAGCATTGTCGCCCTGCGCTGCTTGGGTTATTCGGACGACTCACCCGAAGTGCGGGCACAGTTGACCGAATTAGAACGACTGACGATTTCCGACGGCGATGGCGACACCGATCGACTGCAACCCTGCCAGTCGCCGGTGTGGGACACGGCCCTCGCGACGATTGCCTTGCGAGACGCTGAAGTTCCGTCCGAACATCCTGCATTGCAACAGTCGGTTCACTGGCTGCTGTCGCAAGAGATTCGCCGTCGTGGCGACTGGGCCGAGCGAGATGACACGACCGAAGCCTCCGGCTGGGCCTTTGAGTTTCGGAATGCCTTTTATCCCGATGTGGATGACACGGGCATGGTGTGCATCGCACTCAGCCGTTGCCTGCCGGAGCAGCACTTGTCCGCCGACTTCTTGCTCGACGAGTGGAGTCCGCACGCGGCTGACAAAGACGTTGCCGCCGTCGTCGCTGGCAAGGCCGAAGACGCGGACGAAGCGGTCGCGCGCGTGCAAGCCATCGGCCCGATCCTGAGCGCCATTCATCGCGGTGCGCGCTGGGTACTGGCCATGCAGTCGAAAGACGGTGGCTGGGGAGCCTTCGATCGAGACAACACCCGCGAAGTTTTCACGCGTGTCCCGTTTGCTGACCACAACGCGATGATCGATCCCAGTAGTGCGGATCTTGCGGCTCGCATGGTCGAGATGTTTGCTGGACTCAACATGGCGATCGACCATCCGGTCATCGAACGGGCATTGAGTTTCGTCTGGTCCAAACAAGAACACGATCACTGCTGGTATGGCCGGTGGGGAGTCAACTACATCTACGGCACTTGGCAAGTGCTGGTCGGCCTGACGCGGATCGGGATTCCGACGACCGACCCACGACTTCGCCGCGCGGTTGAATGGCTCAAGAGCAAACAACAACGCCACGGCGGCTGGGGCGAAACAATTCGCAGTTACGACGAGCCTTCGCTGCGCGGACAAGGGGAGACAACCGCCTCGCAAACCGCATGGGCATTGCTGGGACTGATCGCGGCTGGCGAGGGGCATTCGCCGGAAGCTCGGCGAGGTGCGGATTACTTGATCCGCACGCAGCTACCCGATGGTACTTGGCACGAGCCGGCCTGGACCGGCACCGGCTTTCCGAAGGTCTTCTATCTGAAGTACCACCTCTACCGGATTTATTTCCCGTTGATGGCACTAGCCCGGTTCGCAAAGCTGGCGAACTGACCCCGGTTCGGCGTGTTTCCAAATCGGAAAATTGACAATCGGCAATCCGCACCGGACTGCCCATTGCTTGAAGCGCCGCGCGGCGCGAAACTGGACGTCGTGAGCCGATCAGCCTCAGGACGTCGAGAGCCGATCAGCCTCAGGAAGTGAGGGACAGGATGGCGTCGAATTCTGAATCTCCTCGCGAACCGCGCGCTTCGGCGAAGCCTCCGGAGACGGCTCTGCCCGTAAAGCCGGTCGCGCAATCAACAAACACCGGCCAACCGACGACCGGCGCGGCTAAGCCCACGCCTGCCAAGGGGACTGTCGCGGTGAAGACCACGTCAGCCGAAAAGCCGGCGTCGAAGAGAGTGTCTGCTGCTGCGACCAATTCCGACGTCAAACGGATGATCGGGCCATTCCTGCTCGAAAGCAAACTGGGCGTGGGCGGAATGGGCATCGTTTACAAGGCGACCTACACGAAGAACGGGGCAGAGGTCGCGCTCAAAGTGTTGCCGCTGGACTTATCGGCGAACAAACAGTTGGTCGCGCGGTTCAATCGCGAGATGGCGATTCTAAAGAAGCTCAAGCACCCGCGCATCGTGCAGTTCTACGGCGGTGGTGAGCAGGACGGGCAACACTTTTACGCGATGGAATACATCGACGGTGAAACCCTGGCGCACCTGTTGAGGGATAAGGGGCGACTGCCGTGGGAGCAAGTCATCGAGTTCGGTATGCAGATTTGCGAGGCGTTGGAGCACTCTCACGACAACGGCATTGTTCACCGCGACCTCAAGCCGGCGAACTTATTCCTCGGCAAAGATGGCAAGCTGCGGTTGGGAGATTTCGGGATCGCACGCGACACGGACGCGACCGCCCTCACAGCGAGTGGTTCCACTGTTGGCACACAAGCCTATATGGCTCCCGAACAAATCACTGGCAAGCAGCCGATCTCCAACAAGACCGATTTGTACGCGCTGGGTTGCGTGCTGTACGAGATGCTCACCGGCCACCCGCCGTTCAAGGCGGCGACTTCCATGGAGATGCTGCTGAAGCACATCAACGAAGCGCCACCAAAAGTCCGCACCGAAGTCATGGAGTGCCCAATCTTCCTGGAGCAGGTCATTCTGCAACTGCTCGAAAAGCATCCGGACAAACGACCGCATGACGCTTTGATGGTGCAAGTCGCGTTGGAAGAAGTGATCGAAAGAGTCGCCGCGCAGACCAGCACGATGTCTCAAATGACGGCAGGCTCCGGCCAATCCGTGATCGATCTGTCGCAGGTTCCGGACGCGGCCCAACTGAAAATGATGCTCGGCAAGAAGAAGAAAAAGAAAAAGGCAACCGGCCCGATTTGGGAGCGGAGTTGGTTCCTGGCCGCCTGCTTGATTGTGTTGGTCGGCGGAGTCGTCTGGTCGCTGCTGCCGTTGTCGGAAGAGCAACTGTTCGCGCGGGCAACGCCGCTGATGCAGTCGGACGATCCGGTGAAATGGCAAGAGGCTCAGGACCGGTATTTGAAATCGCTGGTGGCACGGTTCCCTGAAGGTCAGCACGCCGAGGCAGCTCGCGAGCATCGCGACAAGCTGGAGATGTACATGACGGAGCGTGGCATGGAGACCCGCGCGCGGCTGGGTCAAGATCCGAAGACGGAAGCGGAGCGGTTGTGGGTCAAGGCGCGCGAGTTTGAACGCTTCGGCGACAACGTCACGGCCAGAGAACAATACCGAGCGATGATCGACCTGTTGGAAAGCCGCGAAGCAGATCGGGCCTTTCGGAACCTCGCCAAGCGACAGCTCGCCGGGTTGCAGGCCACGGGCGAGGGAAATGTCGATCGCAAGCAGATCGTCCGCGAGGCCCTGCGAAAAGCCCGCGAACAATACATCGCCGGCAACAGACAGGCCGCCGAAACTTGGCTAAGCATTATCAAGCTCTACGAAGGAAACGCCGAGTTCACCGAAGAAGTTGCCGAAGCTCAAGCTGGCCGCGCGGGCCGTTTGACCGAATTGCCGACAGTAACGCCGCCAGATTCACGCGATTCTACCGCGCCGCCCCAATGACTCTAACACGGCGAAGCCGCGGCGAAGCCGCGGCGAGCGGGGGATGTCAATCCCTCGAGAAATGTCCCCGATTCGACAGCGATTCAATGCAACTCGGAGGACTGACGTCCCCCGCTCGCCAAAACGTCGCGGCGAAAGACGCTGGCAATCGCGAAATCTCGTCCCTAGAATCCCCCTCCTTCGCTCGGCCGGTTGTCCGGCGAAGTTCGTGGGATGGGCTCGATTGCCTGTCGACAGCTCAACGGCGGGCGGAAGTGCCCGTCCTACAAAAGCATCCTCCAACCTCAGAATCCGAAATGCCCAATAATCGCAACGCCGCCAAGGCCGATCGTCAAAGCCAAAAACGCCGCCTTCAAAACCGGTCTCAGATGTCGAGCCTGAAGACGCTGGTGAAGAAGTTCAGAACGTCGCTCACCGATAAGGCTGACCCGGCCGCGACAGCACCGACCGCGCCGGTTGCATCGCTTGGCGAAGTCTCCAAGCGGCTCGATCAAGCCGGAGCCAAACGATTGATTCATCCCAATAAGGCGTCGCGACTCAAGTCCCGCCTGGCGAAAGCGGTCAACAAGAAAACCGCCACCGCGAAATAGGCTCGGTAACAAGTGTGGTGCTCCGCGTCGCGATTCACGATGCGGAGTGTCGTGTCACATTTCTAAGTCCGTGCTCCGGTCTTCTGTCTTCAGGCCCGAAGGGACGTCACTCGAAAGCCCAGGGCAACGCCCTGGGTCAACGGGCGTAACATCACCAAAGCCCTGAAGGGGCGACACATTTT
>JAYVSP010000553.1:0-9076 GCA_043775215.1 Planctomyces sp.
GACAAGATGTCATTCTCCGTTTGACGTCTCGTGGAGCGCCCGCCCTCGCTGGCGCTTCGGGTTAGTGTGGGCCAGGCAAATTTGCCGCACCCGGAGCACTCCCAAATGACGACTTCCTTGAATCTCGACGCAGAGCCGTTACTGTGGCCGCGATTTGCGCGAACTTTTTCGCGTCTGGAGTTCCGCCGAATTCGTAGTTCCCCCTTCAGGCGGCATCCTTCCGCTGACACTGCCGGGAAAAGACCTGCGAACGGCCTGACAACTGAGGACGTCCACGTGCCGCGACGAAATGATATTCATAAGATTCTGATCATTGGGTCCGGTCCGATCGTCATCGGCCAAGCCTGTGAGTTTGATTATTCCGGGACTCAGGCGTGCAAGGCGCTGCGGGAAGAAGGGTATGAGGTCGTCCTGGTCAACTCGAATCCAGCGACCATCATGACCGATCCGGACACCGCGGACCGGACCTATGTGGAACCGATCACATGGGAGTACGTCGCCAAGATTATCGAGCAGGAGCGCCCCGACGCGATTCTCCCGACGCTCGGTGGACAGACCGGGTTGAATACGGCGATGGAGTTGCATCGCCGCGGCATCTTGGAAGAGTTCAGATGTGAGTTGATTGGAGCGAAGGCGGACGTCATCAAAAAGGCGGAAGAGCGGGACACTTTTAAGCAGGCGATGCTGAAAATCGGCCTTGATGTGCCGAAGTCGGCGGTCATTCACAACATTGATGAAGCACGCGAGGCGCTCAAATTGGTCGGGCTGCCGGCGATCATTCGAGCCAGCTTCACGCTCGGCGGCACAGGCGGCGGCATCGCCTACAATCGCGACGAGTACGAAGACATCGTGCGGAACGGTCTCACGCTTTCGCCGATCAACGAAGTTCTCGTCGAGGAATCGGTCATCGGCTGGAAAGAGTACGAGATGGAAGTGATGCGCGACGTGGCCGACAACGTCGTCATCATTTGCTCGATCGAGAACTTCGACCCGATGGGAGTGCATACCGGCGACTCAATCACCGTCGCTCCGGCCCAGACGCTGACCGACAAGGAATACCAGCGGATGCGCGATGCGACGATCGCCTGCATGCGCGAGATCGGCGTCGAAACCGGCGGCTCGAATGTGCAGTTTGCGATCAATCCGCGAACCGGACGCATGATCATCATCGAGATGAACCCGCGCGTGTCGCGGTCGAGTGCTCTGGCGTCGAAGGCGACCGGTTTCCCGATCGCCAAAATCGCGGCCAAACTGGCGGTCGGCTATCGGCTGGATGAGATCCCCAACGACATCACACGCGAAACGTTGGCATGTTTCGAGCCGACGATTGATTACGTCGTCACCAAAATTCCGCGCTGGACCTTTGAAAAATTTCCGGACGCCGACGCGACCTTGACCATTCAAATGAAGTCGGTCGGCGAAACAATGGCGATCGGCCGCACGTTCAAAGAGTCGTTGCAAAAAGCGCTGCGTGGCCTGGAAACCGGCCACTTCGGACTCGGCGGCGGCAAGAAAGATTTGTGGGGCACCGCCGATCAACCGAGCATCGACGTCATCGAACCGAAGCTCTCTGTCCCGAATGCCGAACGAATTTATTACATCCGTTATGCCTTCAAGGCTGGGCTGTCTGTCGAACACATCTTTGAGTTGACCAATATCGACCCGTGGTTCTTGAACCACATCCGCGAGATTGTCGAGATCGAGGGTGAGATTCGTTCGTGCCACCGGCTCGAAGCGGCCGACGCGACGCTCATCCGCATGGCAAAACAAAACGGCTTCTCGGATCAGCAGCTCGCGTTTTGGTGGGATGTCACCGAGATGGACGTTCGCCGCTATCGCAAGCGGCTGGGGATCGAGGCAACGTTCAAGCAGGTCGATACCTGCGCGGCCGAATTCGAAGCATACACGCCGTATTACTACTCGACCTATGAGTCCGAAGACGAAACGCCCGCCAAGGGTGCGAAGAAGCGAATCATGATCCTGGGCGGCGGCCCCAACCGCATCGGCCAAGGAATTGAATTCGACTACTGCTGCTGTCATGCCAGCTTCGCACTGCGAGAACTGGGCATCGAGTCGATCATGGTCAACTCGAACCCAGAGACGGTCAGCACCGACTACGACACGTCCGACTTGTTGTTCTTCGAGCCGTTGACGACCGAAGACGTCCTCAACATCTGCGATCGAATGCAACCCGATGGAGTGATTGTACAGTTCGGCGGTCAAACGCCGCTGAATTTGGCGAAGGGACTTGAGTCAGCCGGCGTCAAAATCATCGGCACGTCGCCCGATATGATCGACGCGGCCGAAGACCGCAAGCGGTTTCAAGTGATCCTCGAACAGCTCGGCCTGCATCAGCCGCCGAACGACACGGCGACAGACATTGCCGGAGCACGCCATGCGGCCGAGAAGATCGGCTATCCGGTGCTCATTCGCCCTAGCTTCGTGCTCGGCGGCCGCGCGATGGAGATCTGCTACGACGATGCGCAGTTGATGAAGTACGTGGCCGCCGCCGTTGAGGTTTCGTCGGGCCGCCCAATTCTCATCGATAAGTTTCTGGAAGACGCGACCGAGGTCGATGTGGATGCGCTCGCTGACGGAACTGACGTCGTGCTCGGCGGCATCATGGAGCACGTCGAAGAGGCTGGCGTTCATTCGGGTGACTCGGCGTGCGCGCTGCCGCCGTATTCGTTGACGGAATCGGTCATCGACGAAATCCGCGAAGCGACGTACAAACTGGCGAAGGCTCTGCAAGTCCGCGGCTTGATGAATATCCAATTCGCGGTGAAGGAGGAAAATGGGCAGCACACAGTCTATGTTCTGGAAGTGAATCCGCGAGCCAGCCGTACGTCGCCGTTTGTGAGCAAGGCAACCGGTCGGCCGCTGGCGAAGATCGCCGCCAAAGTCATGGCCGGCGTCAGCCTGCGCGAGCAAGGCATCACCGAGGAAATCTGGCCGGAATACACTTCGGTCAAAGAGAGCGTTTTCCCGTTCAATCGCTTCCGCGGAGTGGACATCATCCTCGGTCCGGAAATGCGTTCGACCGGCGAAGTCATGGGGATCGACGAAGACTTTCCGATGGCCTTCGCCAAGGGCCAAATCGGTGCGGGAGCCAAATTGCCGACCTCCGGCACGGTCTTCATCAGCATGGCTCGCCATCACAAGCACTTAATGATCGAGCCCGCACGCCGCTTGAAGCAACTCGGTTTCAACATCCTTTGCACCAGCGGCACCGCGCGCGTGCTGAATGACGCCGGGCTCGAAGTCGTCACTGTCAAGAAACTCCAGGATGGCCGTCCGAACTTGCTGGACTATATGGCCAACGGCGACGTGCAACTGATTTTTAATACCCCCTCCGGCAAAGGTGCCAGAACGGACGAAGGCAAGATCCGAGCCGCCGCCGTGCTCTATGGAGTGTCTTGCGTCACGACCGTTCCCGGCTGTTTGGCGGTCGTCCAAGCACTCGAAGCGCTCGCCTCAAACCCTGCCGTGCGAGTTCGAGCACTTCAAGATTGGCTGAAGGCACCGGAGCCAATGCTCATCGCCAGCCATGCCGCCGCTGTTGGCGGGAGTTAAGTGAGCGTCGCCGACCCGAATGACTGATACGACCTGCTCAATCGGGCTGGATTCTCCAATCGGGCAAAGGCTTCTGGTTGACGGCCCGATGGCACCGACCTACTTTACGCATCAGCCGATACTAATTTGTGATTAGCTCCCACCGTCGAATGCCCTGAATTCCTCCCACCTAGCGAGGGCACACCCATGACGGCCATCCTGCCATGGAGACTGTCGAATTACTTGTTTAGCCCCAACGCCATCGGCGTGGGCGCGACGTGGAATCACGACTTACGTCGCGCGCACGCCGTTGGCGTAGCGGTTAAACGAATACTCCGACAAGCCCCATGCATCTGCCGCCTGCCGCGAAACTACCTGCGAGTGTGGGCTGTGTTGTTGGTACTTGGTAGTTTCCTGCCGGCGTTGATCTTCGCCAGCGATCCGGTTGCTGTACCACCGGCGGCTAGCGCCGTACCGCTCACGCTGCATCAGCGGATCGATCAGTTGGTCAACACCACGCCGCTGGGACCGGTGGCTGCGGTTGGTTCGGAGGCGGATTTCCTGCGGCGTGTGTCGCTGGATTTGAATGGCATCCAGGCGAGCGGGCTGGAGGCGAAGGTATTTCTGGATGATCCCTCTCCGGACAAGCGGGCGAAGCTGATCGACAAGTTGATTGCGTCACCGCGGTTTGCTCGGCATCTGGCCATTCAATTCAACATCATGTTGATGGAACGCCGAGCCGACGCGCATGTCACCGGGCCGGAGTTCGAGACGTATTTGTACGAGTCGTTTCTGGCTAACAAGCCATATGACCAACTGATTCGTGAGATCATTGCGGCAGACGGGACCGACCTGGCGACTCGGCCGGCGGCAAAGTTTTTTCTCGACCGGACCGCCGAACCGAATCTCGTGACCCGCGACATCGGGCGGCTGTTCTTCGGCCGTGACTTGCAGTGTGCTCAGTGCCACGACAGCCCGCTGGTCGATGACTTTAAGCAGGTCGAGTACTACGGCTTGCAGGCGTTCGTCGCTCGCACCGTGATGTTCAACGACGAGATTGCCAAGAAGCAAATGCTGGGTGAGAAAGCCGAAGGGGACATAGCCTTCACGTCGGTCTTCACGAAGGAATCCGGAGTCAGTGCGCCGCGCGTTCCCGCCGGTGCGATTGTTGAAGACCCGCTGCTGCCGATCGGCGAAGAGTACAACGTCAAGCCGGCTGACAAAGTCCGTCCGGTCCCGAAGTACAGCCGTCGGGCCAAACTGGCCGACGCTCTGACGACCAACAATAACCCGCAGTTCAATCGCAACATCGCGAACCGATTGTGGGCCATGATGTTCGGCCGAGGCATCGTGCATCCGCTGGACTTGCAACATTCCGACAACCCGCCGACGCATCCGGAACTGCTCGATCTGCTAACCGCTGAGATCGCCGCGACGAAGTACGACATCAAGTCGATGCTGCGAGAAATCGCGCTGACGCAGACGTATCAACGTTCGACCGAGCTACCCGCCGACTGGACGATGTCTTCGCAACAGGCCGCGCAGTTGCTGGCCGCACTCGATGCGAGGCAGAAAGAACTCGCTGCCGCCATCGAGCAAACCAAGGAAGCGGCAAAACCATCGGAGTCGGAATTCGATGCGGCCAAGAAAGCGGCTGCTCCGCCACGCGATGAATTGAATAAGGTCACCGCAGCCGCCGTTGAGTCTCGTAAACAATGGGACGCCGCGCAGGCTGTCGTGGCAAAGACCGAAGCCACGATCACTCCGAAGGCCGACCTCGCTAGACCGATTACTGAATCCGCGTCCAAAGCCGCTGAAGCGTTCGCCAAGTTGTCCAACGATGCCGAACTCAAGAAAGCGGTCGAGTTCTTTCAAGCCCGCGCAACTGCTCTCAACAACGAAGTTGCCGCGCTGACGAAGGCTCGCGACGATCAATCGGCCATGGCAAAGGCGAAAGCCGATGCGTTCGCAACCGCCACGACAGCGATCAATCCCGTCCGCGAGAAGTGGCTGGCAGAGAAAGCAAAGCTCGACGCGGCTCGTGACAAATACGAAGTAGCAGCAGCAGTCGTGCGTGTTCAAATCGCGAACAACAAGATTACCGCTCGCCGTATTGCCGGCTTGACGACTGTTGCGGGATTCAATGAACAAAACGCGAAGGCCAATGCGTCGCAAGCTGCGTTTGTCGCCAAACAGACCGAAACGAACGCCGCTCAGCAAGCATTGACGCAAGCTCCCGACGAAGCCGCGAAGAAGACGGCCGAAGCGAAAGTCGCCGAACTCGCGCCGCAACTGTCTGCCGCTCAACAAGCGGTGAAGTCCGACGCCGATCAACTGGCGGCGAGTCGCGAACTGATCTCCCAGTTCTGCGTCGAACACTTTTACGTCGCCAGCCTGAAGCCGTTGACTCCCGAACAACTCGCATCCAGCACGTTGATGGCCGTCGGTCACGTCGCGATTCAAACGACGAACGCGAATAACGAACTCGACAAAGCCGCGCAAACTGCGGCCAAAGGGACTGCAGGGACGAAAACGACCGAAGGGACAAATCCGGCGCAACCGTCCGCTGCCCCGCTCGGCGGTCGCGAACGGCAAGTCGAAGAGAACGTCTGGGAAAAGCTGCTCCGACCGAATGCCGGCACGTTCGTGAACCTATTCGGCGGCGGAGCCGGTCAGCCTCAAGACGTCTTCTTCGCGACCGCCGATCAAGCGTTGTTCTACGGCAATGGCGGCACGGTCTTCACCTGGAGTAGCGTCCTGGCCGCCGCACTCAATCCGCAACAAGACGTAAAGCTGCTCGCTGCCGAGTTGTACTTGAACACGCTCAACCGCTATCCGACCGACGACGAAGCGGCGGCCGTCGCCAAGTACCTGCAATCCCGCCCCGACGCCCGCGTCCCCGCCCTCCAAGAAATGGTTTGGGGATTGCTCTCGTCGGCCGAGTTCCGGTTTAATCACTGACACGGAGGATGAATCATGAATGCCACCACACCCGACCTCGAAGTTCGAGTCGCTCACCTGGAACAGGAACTTCGCGAGCTTAAACAGTTGGTGATATCAACGTCGGACAAGCCGAATCCGAAAGCGTGGCGGCAGACACTTGGGATGTTCAAGGACGATCCGATTTTCGATGCGATCATTCAGAAAGGCCGCGAATACCGCGAATCACAACCGTATCCCGAAGATGTCGAAGAGTGACCCATGATTTATCTTCTCGACACGGACCACTTGAGCGAAATCGTCAAGGAATCAATCCCCGGACGTCGCCTAGACCAACGATTGAATGAACTGGATGAGATGGAAAAAGTCGCCACTTCGATTGTGTCGTTCGAGGAAATGATGCGCGGATGGCTGGCTGAAATCCACGCGACCAAGAAGGCCAGAGCACAAGTTCCCTACTACCTGAAATTGTTCGAGGTGTTCGATTCCTTCAAACGCTGGCATGTCTTGAAGTGGGATCAGGAAACGGTGACTGTCTATGAACAATTGGTGAAGCAAAAACTGGGAGTCAAAACCATGGACCTCAAGATCGCGGCGATCACCATTCGGAATGATGCCAAACTCCTCTCTCGAAACCTCAAAGACTTTGTTCGCGTGCCGGATTTGGTCGTGGAAGATTGGCTTTCGTAACTCACCTAACTAATGCCAAAATTAAAAGTCGCTTCAGTCGGGAGGTTTGCCATGAAATGCCAGTATGCGTGTCAGTCGCCGGAGCATGTGATTGCTCGCCGTCAGTTTTTGGGCGGAGTCGCGGCTGGAGTCGGCGCGATTGTGGAGGGAGGTATCGGGACGTTGGTTCGACCAGTAGTGGCGGAGCAGCTTGCCAAGCAGCAGAAGCGCGTGCTGGTTTTCAACATGCACGGTGGCTTGAGCCAATTGGAAAGCTGGGATCCAAAACCGGGGACCGACACGGGCGGACCGTTCCGAGCGATTCCGACGTCGGTGCCAGGCGTTCACATCAGCGAACTGCTGCCGCACTCGGCGAAGCAGATGCACCGGCTGGCGATTATTCGCAGCATTAACACGGCCGAAGGAGATCATGGTAAGGGAATGCACATGATGCTCACCGGGCGAAAGCAAACGCCTGGAATGGAGTTCCCACAACTGGGAGCGGTCGCGGCGAAATCACTCTGTCCAGATGGTACGGCTCTGCCAGGGCACATCATCATCACTCCCGGCGGTGGCGGTGGACGCGGCAATGACGCGGCCTATCTCGGTCCGAAGTATGCCAGCGTGGCGCTCGGCAATGGAGCGCCTCCGGCGTACTCCGCTCGGCCGGAGGGTCTTGCCGAAGCGGTCGATGCTTCGCGCAATGATTTCCGCAAGCAGGCCAATGACCGGTTCAACCTCAAACGCCGCACGGCGATGACTGACGCTTTCGTGCAGAGCTACGATCAGGCTCAGCAATTGATGGCTCAACGCGAGGCGTTTGACGTCACGAAGGAAACGGACGCCGATCAGGCACGCTACGGCAAGCACGACTTCGGCCGGCATTGCCTGCTCGCGCGGCGGTTGCTGGAGAAGGGAGTCACCTTCGTGCAAGTCACGCACTCGAACTACGACACGCACAACGAGAATTTTAATTTCCATCTGGAACAACTCGGCGAATGGGATCAGCCGTTCGCAACGTTGATCGGAGATCTGGGCGATCGTGGAATGTTGGAGTCAACGCTGGTGGTCGTCCTGTGCGAGTTCGGCCGCACGCCGAACATCAATCACCTCTTCGGCCGAGATCACTGGGGCAACGCCTGGTCGGTGCTCGTCGGTGGCGCGAAGATTCATCCCGGCGCGGTCATCGGCAAGACGAACGAGAACGGCACGAAAGTCATCGACCGTGAAGTTACCGCCGGGCACCTGTTCCACACTTACTTGCAAGCGCTCGGCGTGGATTCGACCGGCACGTTCGACATCGGCGGCCGTCCGATGCCGATTGCCGACCCCGCTTACGCCAGTATCAAAGAGTTGATCGCATAGAGTACCTCATGGCGGATTTTCAGACGGTCGCTCACGTGGGTGATATCCCCGAAGGCGAAGGGCGTTCGTTTTGCGTGAATGGCAAAATGGTGGCTGTGTTCTTGGCCAATGGCGAATACTCAGCCATCAATGACCTGTGCCCACACATGGGGGCGTCGTTATCGGCGGGTTACGTTGAGGACGGTGGTGTTACCTGTCCGTGGCACGCATGGCGGTTCGGCATCAAAGACGGGACATGGCTGGATAACCCGAAATCAAAGACCCAGACCGAAACTTACGACGTCCGTGTGGTCGGCCATGAAATTCAGGTACTCGTGCCGTGAAATTGTGGTGCGCCGCTTAGCTTAGGACCGGCGCATCAATAACTGTCGTAGCCGAAGTCGCCAGACTTCGGATCTGAACTCTGGCGAGTTCAGCGACATCGGACAGTTATTGCCACACTTGCGGCTTCGCTGTCAGACCAATTTAGAAATGTCACATCATGTCCCAGATAGAAATGTCACACTGGTGCCGTTTCCGAGGGACCGATGGGCAAGTTACGTCTGAGTGT
>JAYVSP010000554.1:0-2378 GCA_043775215.1 Planctomyces sp.
GAAGACTCGGCTGGGATGCGAGTCGGCGGCTCGAAGTGCGGAGTATGAATTTGGAAAACTGCTTGCGCCAGACCTGGTCTGACTCTCCGGGTCGGGCGCCTTGCGACAAAATCGACCGACTCAGAGAGTCGTTGTCCGATTCTTTTTCATGAGGCGAGGCGTTTTGATTATGTACAGCCGGCTCTGTTTGTGTTTGACCGTTTGTGTCGCGACGGTCTGCTCGAATGATTTTCTCCTGGCCAGTGAACGTCCGCCGAGTCGGAATAGCGACTTCACTCCCGATCCCGCTGCCGTGCAGCGATTCGCAAACGCTTGGAAGTATCCTCAAGCCGGTTGGCTGGTGCTGCACGTGGAAGGCTCGCCGTATCAGCGAGGACTTCAGCACGGCCATCTGTTGGCACGCGAGATTGTGGACTACATCAAGACGATGGCTCGAATCCGCAGCCATAAAGACCCGGAGGCGGCGTGGAAGTCGTTGCGGTTGCTGACCGACACCGCGTTTCTGCGGCGCTACGACGTGGAGTGCTTGGAAGAAATGAAAGGGATCGCCGACGGAGCCGCCGCCGCCGGAGCCAAGTTCGACGGGCGGCGGTTGGATTTGCTCGACATCGTCACGTTGAACTCCGATGTCGAGGTCGGCTTCTTGGAATCCGCACTGGAAGCGACGCCGACCGGCATCGACGCTCTGAAGTTCGACCGGCATCAAGCCTCGCCGCCGCCGGTCAAACGCCGAGAAATGTGTTCCGCGTTCGTGACCACGACACCCGCCACGGATAGTTCGACCGGCGGGGTGATGCTCGGTCACATCACAATGACTGATCTGAGTTGTGTACATCACTTCAACGTCTGGCTCGACATCACGCCGTCGAAAGGACATCGCTTTGTTTGCCAAACGTTTCCCGGCGGCATTCAAAGTGGCCTGGACTATTACGTCTAAGCTAAGAGGCTATCCGAAAAGAATCATCGCGAACTGTAGAACTGTAGAACTGTAGGGTGGGTCGAGGCACGAGACCCACCAACTCGCGAAACGGTGGGTCTCGTTCCTCGACCCACCCTACGAAAGCTCCGAAAACCGCAGTACAAAGTTTTCGGACAGCCTCTAAGTGCGCGTGCAACGCATCGCATCGTCGATTCGCTGTCTCCCGAAGAAAAGACCTCACCACAAATCGTCGTCTTTCCCGCGAACAGAACTCCGCAGCGATTTTGTGTTCGCTAGTTTTGGAGTGCGGCGATGCATCGCCGCTTTCTTTTGCGGTGGAGCCGCTTTCCTTACACTCGAATCAGCAATACGACCCCACGAAAGCAAAGCGGCTCCGCCGCAAACCAAAGCGGTGATGCACGAGACGACATTAATGGCCCGGCACGAAGCTGATCGCGAAGACTTGCTGCACGAAGCGATCGCATTGGTACGGCGCGCTGAATGGAAGGTTCCTTTTCAGACCGATCCGGTCGTCGCGGGATTCAAGCGGAGCGGTGGGTGGTCGGTCTATTTCGGCTCGGATCCGGTGTATCAATTCGATACTCAGGGACGGTTGCGTCGAGCCTTCGCGGACGGAGACCTCTGGCGGACACAGGGGACAACGCTGGCTCGGTTGCATCGCGAACGGACGGATCGCAACATGGAATTGCTGCGACATGACCTGCTCCCATCCGAGCTGACGGAGTTTCTGGTGACAGCACGCCACCGGTTGGAGCGTTTCTTATCGGCTCTTGATTGCGGCGAGGCGCTGCTCTTGCGACAAGTGCCTGACTCGGCCGACCTGCCTGGGGAAACCAGCGCCGCGCTGCGATTGGTACTTCGCGGCGGGATCGTCTTGGCCCCGCCGATTCCTGGAAAGAAATAATGAACGTGAATCTAACATTCTCGGAACTGGTTGCCTCACGGCAGGCGTGGATTGCGGAGGTTCTCAAACCGTGGTGCGTCGCCGCCCCGTGGAAGGAATTGTTTCAGGCCGAGCAAGATTGGCCTGATATCGCGGGGCAAGTCGATGCTCAAGCCACGTTGTGGTCGTGGGCCTGGAGCCGCTTTCCCGCGCTAGTGCATGAGGGACTGGCGGGCATCGACGAAACGCATCTCGTGCGCGTCACAACTCGCGACGGCCGAGTCCTGGAGGGCTATCCAGACAACCGCGAGAGCAGACAAGGCCGGCTCACTCTCTTGACGACGGTATCCGACGGCAGTGGGCGGCACGAACTTTCGGAGCCGATTTCGATCGACAACATCGCCGCGGTCGAACGCCCCGGGACCATCACAGAAGATTAGAATCCAACGCGGCGAGGCCTCTGACCGAAGGGTCCACCGACCAGGGTGTCGAGGTCTTGCTCCCATCCGTGTGGCCTTCTTATCCGTGTGGGTCGGCGTTCTTTGAGATCGGTCA
>JAYVSP010000555.1:0-7536 GCA_043775215.1 Planctomyces sp.
CTTGGCCGCCGACGGGCAAGAGTGCCCGTCCTACGAAAACACGGAGTTGTTCTTGGACAGGTTCTAAGTGACCGTTTCGGTGGTCGTTTTATCCTTCAACAGGTCGGCGAAGTTGAAGAACCAATCCATGCTGCTGCCGCCGAACAGTTGATCGACGTCACCGTCGTCAAAGACAGTCGCATCGATTCCCACCTTGAGGCTGACGCCCACGCTCAGTCCATTGCCGGTACTGATGTTGTCGATTCGCGTCAGGTAGGTGTTGGCGGAGGCCCATTCGGCAAGAATCGACTTCAACGCCAACTCGTTCGCATCGTGATCCGTCGTGCCGCCGATCAGAATGTCCTCGCCGCCATCGCCGACCAATTTATCGACGCCGTCACCGCCGATCAGCACGTCACGGTTCTTGCCGCCGTTCAGCAGGTCGTCGCCGTCGCCGCCCAGCAGAACGTCGTGGCCCTTCTGGCCGAAGAGTTGATCGTTACCGTCTCCGCCGAACAACAGATCGTTGCCACCGTCAGAGGACAGTTTGTCGTCGCCCTCACCGCCGAAGAGTTCGTCGGCACCGGCTCCACTGGTCAGCGTGTCGTTGCCTTCCTCGCCGAACAGTTCGGTGTTCTTGCTGATCTTCTTGTAAACGGTGACTCGATCATTGCCCGCCCCGGCAAAGGTGACGATGCGACCGACATCGTCGCGGTCGAAGTTCCCGATGATCACGCCATTGAGCTTCACGCGGATGACGTTGCCGTGGACTCGCGACTCGAACACGATCGTGTCGTTGGCATCGGTGCCTTGAACCGTCAGCACTTTTTCACCGGGATTCAACGGGTCAGGCGTCAATGCGACCGTTCCGACCTGCGGCAGCAGGTTTTCGATCTCGCTGAAGGTGACGGTCGCCAGTCCGAACTGATTGGTGATGGTTCCCTCGCCAAATCCAGTGACTGTCACGAAGCCGCCCTGGGCATTGTAGAACAGCGAATCGCCGGGGAACGTGCCCGTCGGCGTGCCGCCATCGACCGTGATCGGCACATCGGACGGAGTGACGTTGATCGTGTCTTCGCCTCCAAACGTGTTGATTTGGACGTCGTTCGTCACACCATCGTTACTGACCAGGTTGATCGTGTCCACGGCGTCGTTGCTGTTGATGATCAGCGTCGGAGTGTCATACGTCCCCAAGGAAGTGAACTCGGCCCCCGTATCGACGTGGGAGGCGTTGAAGCCATCCAGGTTGATGAAGATCGTGCCGTTGGTTGCGGAAATGGTGGAGGTGTCCGTCATCACCACGGTATCGCCGGAGTTGAGGACGACGTCGTCGCCCGTCGAGGTGATGGTCACTCCCGCGTTGATGGTGATGTCGTCGCCCGCGTCGGCGCTGTCGGTGGAATTGACCGTGAGCGTGCCGGCGCTGCTCGTATCGACCGCGAATGTCACCGGACTGCTGGCGGTCAGATTGGTGTCTGCACCGTTGTTGTTGGAGGTGGCCAATTGATCGACGGCTGCAATCGTCAATGCACCGCTGTTGCTGATCACGACGTTCCCGTTCCCATTGTTGAACGCCAAGTTGGTGACGGCCACGTCCAGATCGCCGTCAGCGGCTGCACCGATTCCCAGGAAGGCTTTCAGGCTCAAGTTCGTCACCGTGAGGTCGGTTTGCTCGGTCCCGGTGCCATCGATAATGGCGCCCGATCCAGAGATCAGGCTCAATGTCGGGACAGCGACTCCCAAGCTGACGGGCGCGGTCACGTTAATGTTTCCCGTCGTGGAACCGCCGATTCGCAAGACCGACGCCGTGATTTGATTCAATTCCGCGTCGGTCAGGCTGAGGTCACCAACGGTCTCAGTCCCCAAGTCGATGTCGTGACCAGCCGTAATCGGTTGCAACGTGACGATGCCGCTGCCGGCTTCGATCTCGCCACCGATCGAAATGTCGTCCGCGCTGATGGTGATATCGGCGCCGATACTGTTGCGGTCGGACTCCACTGCCGCTCCGGCACTGAGGGTGAACTCGCCGCCAGCCGACGTGGTCAGGTCGATGGTGCCGCTATCGCTGCCGATCCGGCCGGAGTTAACGCTGATGTTGCCAGTGGTCGTGAGGCCGGCGTTCGCCGTGACCGTACCGACGCCCGCGGCGAACACAAAGCTGACGTTCTGGAGGGTAATGTTCCGGCCGGCGTTCAAGACAACACTGCCGCCGCCGTCGATGTCGCCGAAGGCGTTGAACCCCACGATGATATCCCGGTCGGCCGAGACCATGACTGTCCCCTCGGCGTTGATAGCGCGAACGTTGGCGCCGCCAGTGTGGACATCAGAGGTGGCGCCGGTGGCGGTGACGGTGGTGTCGCCGGGACCAGTAACTTTCTGGCCGTTGGTCACGATCGAAATAGTTCCAGCGCTGATCAGGGAAATATCCCCCGAGGTGCCGGTAACCCGGACGCCTGTCAGGCCCGCACTGACCCCGCCAATGTCCAAGTCGCCGGTGTTGCTGACAAAGATGCCGCCGGTGGCCGTCGTGGCTTCCAGATTGCTGACCGCAGCGTTGATGAAGTTATCCAATGTTCCGATCCCGGTCGCGGCCGTCAGTCCCAGCCGGGTCTCGGTCAAAGCAGCACCGGCACCGTCGCCGATCGCTCCCCCCGTAACGAGTTCGAGTTGGTTGGTGTTCGCCGTGTCGATTGAGGCCGTGATGGTGATGTTGCCGCTGCTCGCGTTGCCAACCCGTATGACTCCGGCAGTCACAAGGTCGAGTTCGCTATCCGTCAGGCCGAGTTGCCCGGCGGTGTTCGTACCGAGATCGACTGCGCGCCCGGCGGTGACGGGGCGGATCGTGACGACACCGGTTCCACCGCTGATCGTCGCGGGGGCGACGAGCACGACGTCATCGGCCGCGATGTTGACTGGAAAGTTGATCGTGTTCGCGACGGTGCCGCCCGCGCCCGAATCGAGTGTGAAGACTCCACCGGCCCCAGTCGTGACGTTGATCGCCGGGCCGTTGCCAGACAATGACGCACCGGGCCCGCCGGTCTGAAGCAGGGAGATATTCCCACCCGCCGTGGCGGTGAGCGTGCCGCCCGCGGTCAAAACGTCGCTATCGGCATTGAGCGTAATATCGCGGCCCGCGCTCAGGGTCACGTTCGTTGCGTTGACGTCCGCTTGTTTCCCGCCGGCGTTGCCGAGGAAGAGATCCTGACCGGCCGTAATGAAGACCGTGCTTCCAGCACCGAGCGCGGAGATTGCCAGACTGTCGCCGGTCGCAATCGATACGTCGGCAGTCGCTCCAGTCGCAGTCAGGGTGACATTGCCGTTGGCGGACTGGATGGTGTCGCCAAGGGTCACAGCCAGGATGCTGCCGGCGTTGGTCAGCACGATGTTGCCACCAGTCGTGGCACGGACGCCAGTGAGAGTGGCATTGACACCGCCGATGTTCAAATCGCCGCTGTTGTCGATGAAGATGCCGCCGGTGACCGTTTGCGCTTCGAGATTGGGCACGCTCGATCCGAAGGGAGCTTCCAATGTGCCAATGCCTGTCGAGGCGACGAGCGCCAATCCACCGCCGGAAGTCGCCACGGCATTGGCCGAGTTGGCAAAGGTGATGGCCGTCGCCGCGGTAAATGTGGCGCTGTTCCCCGCGCCGGTCTGCAAAGTCAGAGTGGCGGTCAGGTCGTCAAAGTCGATGGAGCCGGGTGACGAGATATCAATATTGACCGCCGCGCCCACCGACGCGAGCGCGCCGCTGGAAATTGTTCCCGCACCGAGATCGGCCGTGACTTCGGCCGCGGTCAACGTGCCGTCGGCGGTGCCCAGCGAGACGTCCAGCGAGCCGCTCCCCGCCACTCCGTCAATCACCGTGAGATTCGCGGCCAGCACCATGCGAACTTCCAGACACTCGACCGGTATTGACAATTCTTCCTGCCGTCGGCTCAGGCTCGGGCTGCGTTTCGTGACGTGTTGATTCATCCAACTCGAGATCGTCTTGGGGAACCGCATGGGACCGCACTCCTCATCAGGTTTGACCGACCGGAATATCAGGAACTCGACCGCCCGCGCGGGCCAAGTGACTGATCGGTCATCGGAACAGGAACGCGGTGCGATTCAACGAGAATGCAAAGTCAAACGGCATCTGAAGAAATGCCCGAAACCCCGCGAGGCGAAATCCGCATCGTCGGCATCAACGGCAAACGTGGCGCACGCGGCCCGCGTGCGGTTCGGTGCCAGTTGGGTGGCACGCCCTAAGGCTTTGGGTGTGTCGAAGTAGCATGGACTTCCAGTCCGTGCTGTTCGGAAACTCGCTCGCCGACATTCAATTCATCGCATTTTGCACGGGGTGGCATTTTTCCGCCTGCCGATTCATCAGTCCTAACGATAAGCTGACTTCACAGGAGAACGAATCATGTCTACGACTCAAACCACAACATCCTTTTTGGACGAAGTTCGCGCGAAGGCGTTGGTGCTTCCGGAAAAGGACCGCGCCAAACTGGCCCATGAATTGTTGGAGACTTTGCCGGAGGATGTGCTGGACGACGCCGGTCTCAAAGAGTTCGATTCGGCTTGGATGGATGAAATCGTTCGGCGGAGCGACGAACTGCGCACCGGCAAGATCGCGCCGATCTCAATGGAGCAAAGTTTGCAAAATGCACGCCGAGCATTGGAGGAATCGCGGAAATGAAGCTCGTCGTCCATCCGGAAGCCGACGAAGAAATCCAAGCGGCGATTCGCTTCTACGAGAACCGTCGTTCTGGCCTTGGTGACGAATTCCTCGCCGAACTTCGGACGCACTTGGAACGTATTGCCGACGACCCGTTGTCCCTTCCCAAATTGGAAACAGCTCCCAAAAGACTTGACGTTCGCCGAATCCTGATCCGTCGCTTCAAATATGTGGTTGTCTTTGAAGTCATTGAAGACGAGGCCATCGTTCTCGCCGTGGCACACGGCAGCCGTCGTCCGAACTACTGGGTCAAACGCAGGTCCAAATGACATCACTTTGGAGGCGTGCCTGGCAGTTACGGCGCTGGCTTGACCGTCAACAGCACCGTTGTTTCGGAGATGACGGGGTAGCCGTTGCGGAGCGTGGCCGCGCGCACGATCACCGGTTGTTCGCCGACGAGTTTCGCGTCATTCGACAGCTTGATCGCGAACGTCGTCTCCTTCTGGCCGGGCGACAGGACCAGTGCTTCCGCGGAGAACAGTTTGGTTTGCGATTCCGACGGCATCACGCTGATACTGATCGGCTCGCGCAATTCCGACGCGAGCGACAGCGCCAGCGGGACGCGAATTTCGCTGCCGAGCGCTGCGGTCACTTCGCCGGCCGAGTGACTGAGCTTCATCAACGCGCCTTCGGGCAGGATGCCGACGCGAAGCTCCTGCCGTTGCAGCAGCGTGCGGACGTTCCCTTTCGGGTCCGCGACTTTGACCGCGCCGTTCAAGATCATGCGGCTGGTCTTCGTGGTCTCCATCCATTCGGGGACGAAGATCGGGTACTCGGCGCGAACGGCCTCGGCGGGAACGATCATCTCGTCGCTGCTGAGTCCTTGACGATGTCGCTGTTGCTTGGCGGTCATTTCCAGCGTGATCGGTCCCGTGAATCCTTCCAGCCGCTCGATCTTGAACGGAAATAAATGCGTGCTGCCGCGATGAACTTTGCTCACGTCGTCCAGCCCTTCGGGAGTGAGTTTGATGCGCAGCTTCATCGTTGCCGCCAGCAAGACGGTGCCGACCGCGCGAGTCACCGGCTGCTCGCCGATCTGCGTCGTCGCGGTCACTGAGCACAACACCGCGTTCGCCGGAGCGTCCGCTGCACAAGTCAGGTCGATGGCCAGATCGTTCTTACCCTCGGGAATGACAAGGTCCGCGGGAACGGCGAGTCCAACCGGCAGGCCCTTCAGCTTAATGGGGATCGCCGCTTTGAAGCCGCCGATGCGAGTCGCCTTCACCGCGAGTTTTGCTTGACCGCCGAGCGGGACGCTCAGTAGAGCCGGCAGAGTGATCGCGAAGTCTTCCTTCTGAGGCTCAATGTTCAGGCGATAGTTGGCCGCGCGCGTGCCGCTCTTCCCGGAGCGGTCGGTCACGACGAGTCGATACGTTCCGTCTGCGGGAACAGCGAAGGCAATCTCCGAATCGGTCGTCCCTGGAGAGTCGTCTTCCGTCGCAACCTGCTTTCCGTCAGGACCGAGCAGACTTAGCTCCAAGTCGAGCGGTGAACCAATCGCGCGGGCTTGAGCTGTCAGCAACCACTTGTCCTCTTTCTTCAGAGCGACGGTGTATTGGTCCGAGCCGAATCGAACCTCGATCGAACCGGTGACCGCGCCGGGCAGCATGAGCGGCAGATTGGGCGAGGCCGGCTTCAATTGCTCCGCAGTGGCACTGACCAACAGCGGGAAAGGCTTCGCCTGACCCCACGGTGTTTCCAATGTGTACGCCAACGTCTTCGCCTCCGCAGGCACGGAAAAGGCGACGTCGCGAGTGACCGATTCGAGCTTGTCGCTGCCCGTCGCGAGGCCGATCCCAACGAACTCGACGGGCCGAGTCTCACCCCGCCGTCCCGCCGCCGGATACGCGGCCAACACCTGCGGACCGGCCGTCAGCAGCAACCGATAAACGTATGACCGATCGCCGGCGAAATCGAGATCGTGCAGACTGAGTTCGTACTTCACATCGGCCTGAGCGATCATGGTCAGTGTCAGGTCGCGTCCCTCAGTGTCGGCCGCGTCCAGCACCACTCGGCCGGAGGCATCTCGCACCTGCAACATGCCGTGCAGTGGCGAATTCAATCGCCGCGCGATGAGTTCAATCGTCACCGGCCCCGTCTTCGGCACGCTGAATTGATAGCGGTCGATTTCCTCAATACGACGAATCTGCCCCGACACTGTCACCGGCAACGCGGGCAGAACCTGCGCCGCCTTCCGCTTCGAGTCCTCGACAACCTCCGGTGTATTTCCGACGTGAATCAGTCCTACCGGTGAGGCCCCGTTCGCGTTCGCCGCCTGCCAGCGAATCAACCCGGGCGGGACATCGGCCGGGATCGTCAAACGTGCGGGAAATTCGCGTGGACAGGGCCAAGCCGGCCCGCGTCCTTTGGCTCCAAACCAATAGGGCGGTTCAGGCACAAGCACGGGCGACGGCGGGCCGAGCAGCTCCATTTTGATCCGCGGATCATGCGCAAAGAGCTGCATGTCTGGTGTCCAGTCGTATCCGCCGAGGATCACATCGACTGTCGATCCCGCTTGGCCTCCCGCCGGCGAGACGTAACCGATCTCCGGGGCGAGCTGCCCGTATGCCGATAATGGCACCAACAGACCACAGACCATGACCCACAAACCAAACCAATGCCGATGCCGATTGCTGATCACGTTCGTCTCCCGCCGCGAAGTCTTGTGCCGTCATTCTGTTTCAGCAGCGATACCAATTCCAGCCTGTTGCGGATTTGAGCACGAAAGTCAGCCGCCACGCAAAGCCCACATGGCCTGATGAGTGTTCAATAATGAAAAAATAACCTGACGGACCGGTCTAAAACCAACCCACGATCAGAGTGTGCCGGCCTTCACG
>JAYVSP010000556.1:0-4608 GCA_043775215.1 Planctomyces sp.
CGGCAGGCGTGCGAGGCGCAAACTGGTGTTTCCCCGTTCGCGAGTTTTTGCGACATTGCGATGGGTGAACATGTTCGCTGCGGAAACTCTCGGAATCGCACGAAGGCACCGAGTCATTTTCAGAGACAATGGGGTTTGAATTCGGAGACTGCTCATGGCTGCCGCTGTTGTTCCTGCGATTCCTGTTCCGGAAGGGGCAATCGCTCGCAAGTCGTTGCAGTTTTTTTGGCTGACCGATTTTTCTGGCTCGATGAGCGGCAAGAAGATCGCCACGTTGAATCAAGCCATTCGCGAAGCATTGCCGGAAGTGCGTCAGGCGGTTGGTGGACATCCGGAGGTTCAAGTCTCGATGCGCGCCATTTGTTCCAACTGAACCGAGACACGGAAAGCGACCGTGGGAATCATCAAACATTCAACGCCTGAGCAACAAGAGTTAGAAAAGAAACTCACGGAGCTGAAGGCTCTTGAAGTTGAGTTATGCGAACGTGAGTTGGAGCTGGCCACGTTGCGGGCTGAGTTGGCGGATTTTGAGAGGCGATACGTGGCCACGCTCGGTCCGCATTACGCCGAGCTTGATGAAATTGAAGCTCAGATCGCAGAAGCGACGGCCCGATTCCATTCCGGCGACCCCGCGGCGCAGCAGGCGGCTGCGGCGGCGCGGGCTCAGGCCGATCAATCTGCGCGCGTGGCCGAGGAATCCGCGCACATGGCCGACCGTCCCGAATTCCACGCGTCGGCAACGCTCAAAGACCTGTTCCGCGAGGCGGCCAAGGCGATGCACCCCGACCGAGCCGACAACGACGACGACCGCGCCCGTCGGCACACCGCCATGGTCCGCGCCAACGCGGCCTATGAAGCCGGGGACGAACAACAACTCCGGACGATTCTCCGCGAGTGGCATTCCAACCCAGAACGGGTGCAAGGCGACGGGCCGGGAGCCGAGTTGGTGCGCACGATCCGCAAGATCGCCCGGTGTGCCGACCGCCTTCAGGCCATTCGAGCCGAGATCAATGAACATCAACAGAGTGACCTCGCCGCCCTGAAAACGAAGGTGGCAGAAGCGGCGAAGCAAGGCCGAGACTTGTTCACGGAAATGGTGTCGATGACCCAGACCGCGATCAAACAAGCGTGGTATCGGCTGGGGCAGTTGCATCCGCTGGAAAGGGGAAGACGATGAGTGACACTTCCGATTCCGATTCTCGCGAGCTTGTCCGCCGAGGACGAGATGACCTCGCCCTCGGCGCGTCATCGCTTGTGACCCGCGGCCTATGTGACATTGCCCGGATCGAACAACCTGCCGAAATCGTCAACAGACACCAGTCAGTGTCAGCAGTTGACTCGCGTGAGGATCGAGTGAGGCGGTTGGATCAACTCAAACAGCGAGTTGCCGGCTGCTTGCGCTGCCAGGAATTGGCGTGTACTCGCACTCAGACCGTCTTCGGTGCCGGCAACCCCGAAGCACGGATTATGTTCATCGGCGAGGCGCCTGGATTGGATGAAGATATTCAAGGAGAACCGTTCCTTGGAGTGCGTGGGCAGTTGCTCGACAACATTTTTAGCGCCTGCGGCCTGAAGCGTGATGACCTCTACGTTTGCAACATTCTGAGTTGCCACCCGCCCAACAATCGCAAGCCGCATCCCATCGAAGCGGCCAACTGCCGCGAATATCTTGACGGCCAAATTGCGATCGTTCAACCGGAATTCATTGTTTGCTTGGGCTCCACCGCCGCTCAGAATCTGACGGGAACGGATTCAAGTATCGAATCCCTGCGAGGTCGTTTCTTTCAATACGGTCCCGCAAAAGTCCTCTGCACGTATCACCCGAGTTACTTGCTTCGCGATTCGTCGAAGAAAAAGGACTGCTGGGAGGATATGAAGCTGCTACTCAATGCGGCGGGCTTGCCGGTGCCATCCCCGGCTAACGATAAGTTCGTCAACAGTATCGGCATGACGTTCAATCTGATTCCGGCGGGTGAATTCCTGATGGGTAGCAGCGAATCGGACGTGCAGTACTATCGCATGATCGACCACAGAATCGTAACCAACTATTGGGAGACGGAGCAGCCGCAGCATCGTGTGACAATCTCGCGGCCATTTTACATGGCAATTCACGAAGTCACGCAGGCGCAGTACATGCAGGTGATTGGTCGAAATCCCAGCGAGTTCTCGACAACGGGTAAGGGCCTTATGAAGGAACTTATTAGTGGTATGACGGAGGGAATGGACACTAACCAGTTTCCAGTCGAGTCCGTCTCATGGTTCGACGCGGTGGAGTTCTGCGTGAAGCTGAGCGACATGGAAAACCGCTCGCCGTGTTATCGGCTAACGAACATTGAGCGCGACAATGATAGGTGCATTATGTCTGCGAACGTCACGATGTTGAGCGCGAGTGGCTATCGCCTTCCGACCGAGGCAGAATGGGAATACGCGTGCCGAGGCGGAACAACGGCGCGATTTCATTTCGGCTTAGAATTGAAAAGTGAAGAGGCAAATATCGATAAGTTCGTCACGACGGCGGTCGGTTCGTACAAGCCCAATGCTTTCGGTTTGTACGACATGCATGGAAATGTATGTGAGTGGTGTCAGGACTGGTACGATGAAAGTTACTACGATTTGCGTGTCGAGCGTGATCCGGTTGGACCGCCAACGGGCAGTTTCCGACTGAATCGCGGTGGGTGCTGGGGGCTAATCGCTCCACGGTTCGCGCGAGCGGCGTACCGTGATAGCCGCGCCCCAGGCGAACGGATTAGCACGATTGGTTTCCGTGTCCTCTTGGCTGCGAATTCAGCCCGCTGAACTGCTTAGTAGCCCCTTTAATGCTTTACCGCATGTTCGCAGCGTTCAACCGCTGAAAAGGATGCTGTTCGCACATGCGAACTGGACAAAGTTGATTTCGCGTTGCCTGATCGGCCTCGGATGGGAACCCAAAAAGGTCAGGTAGATCTGGCTCCTTTCATGCTCTTGACCGATTCGCGGTGATGCGGTGGCGATGGCACCATCCCTTCGGCGTTCAAGCGATCTACGCCTCTTGAATCATATGGCGAACGTCATCCTGCCAATCTTGAGTCATCCCTGCTACCTGCTCACCACATGCCGTGAACACGACAGCGGCCGTGACCGCTTGGAGTTCTTCCAAAGACTTGAAAGCCGTCGGAATTCCAAGCGCAGTAAGCGCCTCGCGCGGGGGAAGCCGCGCGGGTAGCTCGCAAAAAGGAGCGGTGATCGCAGGATTCGTCCAATTGAACCAACCATCACGGCAATCCCTCCAGCAAATCTTTGTGATTGTGACAGGAAACGCGCTGAGGTTGATGACTTCAACAACTGGTCTTGGGCGGGAATCTTCGCCATCTCCCAAAACACAAAGCATTCTCGGCTTTACGATGAGGCGAACACGACTCTCGTCCTCTTGCATCGCAATCGCCTTGGCAGCGAGGTCATTGGCCGAACGACTGAGTGTGTTCGCTTCCCGTGCCGTTTGATTTGAATGGCGTGCCAGATAAAGCGCTATGAGACCGACACACAATCCGGACACCGCTATGACAGTATTCGCTAAATCGACAATCGGCTCGTCCGCACCAAGAATCCACGACATCTGGATATCTCCATATCGACCGCTTACGTCTCTCGTGGAATGCAGTTCGTTTCGGCCAGCGGAATCTTTGCCTTCGCGGCGACTTCGATCGTACAGATTCGTTTTCCGCGAGGGGATATCAAGGCGCGTTTCGAGGAAATTCGGCGCGTTCTTCAAAGAGTAAGGGCTCGTAGCTTAACGCGAAACAAGGTCAGGTGGTCAGGTCCAGGTATGAGCCAAGCGGGGCTCGCGTTGATCATGCTGCGCAGCATGTGAGTCACGAGACAACCGCCTCTAAGGCCAATGGGACGCGGTCATTCTCCGGCGGAGCGACGTCGGGCACGGCCTCCAGGGACTTCTCGAAATCTTCGCGGCACCCGGCGTTGGCCTTGTGTCGCGGGCCGTTCCTCGTCAGCACGACCATGCACTACGCCAGCAAGCTGGACGGCTTGGCCATTCAAGTCGCCAAGAGCATTGGATAGGCTCAAAGCCGGGATCGTTCGACCAGACGGAGATCAATCCGAAAGGCATCAAATGAGAAAGTCTGATCTTCCACTTGAGGTTTTCATCAGCTCGACGTGTTACGACCTGACTGACCTTCGATCTGAACTTGCGGCGTCGCTCAAGGAAAGCGGCTGCATTGTTCGCTTGTCTGAAGATCCGATGTCCGGGTTCAACGTTGATCCGAGCGGAGACTCCATTGAAACTTGCCTCCGCAATGTTGAGGCGTCCGATGTTGTGATTTGCATCTTGGATCGTCGCATTGGCAGTCCGCTTCCCGAGCGGTTTGACAAGATGTCTGCAACCGAATGCGAGGTTCGCCACGCGCGGACGTTGAATCCGCAAAAACCGGTTTTCTACTTTGTCCGCAATGCCGCGTTGGCTGACTTTCAGCAGCGCAAGTCAAAACCTCTTCGATCGGTTGTTGCCCCACGATTCGACGCTCCGAGCTTGTGAATCTTTCGAGCCGCGACCGTCAGGGAGTGTGACGGACGAGGACTTATGACCGCTCCCTGACGGTCGCGGCTCAATTCCTT
>JAYVSP010000557.1:0-5898 GCA_043775215.1 Planctomyces sp.
TTTCAACAATCAACAATCCTTGTTCAACAATCGTCAATCCCCTTAGGGCCGGCGCATCAATAACTGTCGTAGCCGAAGTCGCCAGACTTCGGATCTGAACTCTGGCGAGTTCAGCTAGATCGGACAGTTATTGATGCGCCGGTCCTTAGCGTCGATGAGTTCATCCCTTTGGCATTTCAATGACTCACAATCCAGGAAAACCTTTCTTCTTGGCCAGCGGCGGTTTGGCTGTCGCCACTGGAACCTGAATCTGTGTCTCTTCACCGACTTTGACCGTGACGTTGCGTTCGCCTTCTTCTTTGATCCCTAGCACGGGGTATTTCATTTCGACTTTGACCGTATAGTTGCCGGGCGGCAATGCGGCAAACCGGTGAGTGTCTCCGGCGGGATTGACCGAGTGGTTCTCTGGTCCGGTGAGTTCAATGGATGCTGTCCCTTTCGAGCCATCACGTCTGAAACTCACCTTCAAGCTGCCTGTCGATAATTTATCGGGGCCAACTTTGATCAGCGGCACGGGTTGCGATTGAATGGTTTCTTTGCCCAGACCGTTTTCCGCAACAACGATCAGCCGCACCGACATTTCTTTCTTTTCCAGAACTGGAATGCGGCTTTGTGGAACCGTGACATCCCATGTCGCCTTTGTGTTCTCGAACCAGTCGAATGGTTTTGTTCCAATTTGTTCTTCTTCTTGGAGTTGCTTGTCGCCGTTCGTATCGAAGCCGTAAACCAAGCGGACGATCCCCGCTTCGGAGTCCGTAGCGACCACCTTAAATTTCAGCGGCTGATCGGTGCGGTACGGACCCCTGTCGAGTCCTTCGATCTGCAACTTGGCCTTTGAATCGTCGTCGATCGCAAACTGAAGTTCCTGCTTGGCTTGGACCTTGCCGCCATGAAGCAACCGCACTTGCAGTTCAAACCGACCGGAAAGTCCGTCGATCTTTTCCTCGTCCATGTAATCCGAGACGCTAGTCGACAGCTTCCAGACTCCGCCCTGCAAACTCTCCAGACGGACTTGATGATTCAATGACGCCGGCACTGGCCAGGATTTTTCCAAACCGGCTTTCGCCACACCGTCCGCGAGTTGCCGTACCACTTCGTACGCCAACCGCCAATCTTCCGTCTCGCCGGAGCGGTCGAGTTCCGTGGCATCAAGTTGAATGCGCAGCTTGAGTGTCTCTTGCGACTTCGGATCCTTGCCCCACACCAGGATCGGCAGCGCGCGTCCGTTATCCAACTGGACATTTAGCCACGGAGGAGTGCCACTCAAGTCGTTGACCGTTCCATTGGGAGTAATCTGCCAACGGAACGCATGTGGCAAGCCCGCAACATCCAGTGCGAGATCCCAGCCAGGCGGTCTGATCAAGTCGCGCCAGTTGTTCGGCAGCAGGAAGCCTAACCTTGTTTGCTGGCCCAGGGTGAGCGTCGGTTCTGGTGAACCAAGAACTCGATCGGTGGCGAGACCCTGCAACGAATCGGCGACATGCAATTGCACGGCAATTTTCGGCGGCAACAACTTGTCTCGCGGATTCGAGGGCGTCGCGGCCGGACGTTCGACCGTGACTTGAAGGCGATCGTCCGTGAGAGCTGGTTTTGGCGGGTTCACAAATGTCTTCGCCGAATAAAACGTTGGCCGCACATGAAATTCGAAGACCGCCGATTCGTTTTCCGGTTCAGGCGTGATTTGAAACACCCAGCCGCGCGACAAGTCCTTGTTCAGAGGAGGCGGTGCATCGGTGCCCTTCGTGTCTTTTTCGGTTCCGCCACCGAGGTTCAGCGGCAGCGGTGTCTGTTCCTGACCAGGGGTTAATGTCAACGGAACGTCTTTCACCAGTATCTCAAGCCCATCGGCTGTCCGACGGGACAACGTCAGCTTTGCAGAGGTGCGTTGGTCCGTGGCCGGGCGAACCAGTTCCGCCTTGATCTGCGTGGTTCCGGCCGGTGCCAAGAAGACTTTGATTCCTCGTTCTCGTTGTCCGAAGCGGCCTTCATTTTCATCGAGCACCTGCCCCGAAGCCACGTCGAGAAACCTGATGCTCCACTGGCTGGGATCGAAGGGAGGCAGCACTGGAACTTGCCGAAACTCCAGCGGAAAGCCGTCGGCCGTGAGCAGCACCAGCGCGAGTCGCTGCGGCGACTGCACGACCTCGGCGAGGTTGAAATCGAGTGACAGTTTTCCCTCGGCGGGAATTGCTCGCCGAAGTTGCTGTGGCTCCACGCGAACGGCCGGCGACGGATTCACTAAGAGTTGCAGTTGGTTGGTATTCGCCGTGTTGTCGAACGAAACCTCGCAATGGCCGCGACGACGGTCGGAATCGAACTTCACCGAACTGACCTCGAATGTCCGCGAGGTACTCGAATCAGAATCGTCCGTTTTCAAACCCAGTTCGCGTGCAACGTCTCGCGACTGCCGGGCCAGTTGATTCGCCAATCGGCTCGATCGCTGGCTGGTTCGCCCGGCGCGGCGCTGCCAATCTTCGGCAAACAACAACAAGCCTTCGGCGAAACCGCGTTGCTCGGCCGCCTTCCATTGTTCATCCGGAGTGCCGAAGACCGGCCGTGCCGTCGCATCGAGCCGCGCTGCGGTCAGCGATGCTGAAAACGGAAACCGTTCCGGAATTGGCTGTGTCTGCATGTCGCCCCATGTCTTGCGAATAGCGGCTCCCAACTTGATGCGTCCTTCGCGACTTTTGTCGGCATCGTCCGGCTTGCCACGCTGGACGACATCGGCCAATTCGTCCCAGGACTGCCACAATTTCACCACGGCATCTTCCGGCGCATCCAGCACGGAAAGCGTGAGCACGGCCCAAAATCCCTGCCACAGTGCAAGCTGCTCAAGCGAAAGAGAACTTCCAGACGTCGGCGCGGCGCGCGGAGTTCGTTGACGAATGGCCGTCACGTCTTTGCGTTCATCCACCGACAGCCAGGGCTGAAACCGCAACCGATCCGCCTCACGCCACAATGCGGGAGATGGTGCGTCTGAACCCACCGATCGCGGAATCACTCGCCGCACTTGGTCCAACAGATCACGTCGATGTTCTCCCACAGTCCGAGTGACATCGTCCAGAGAATCAGCGCCGAATGATTTGGCGAGCGAGGCGGCGTCAGCCCCCCGATCAGGATCGACTTGTACTCGCTGATGCTCTGGGTCTTGCGAAAGCTTGGCCTTCAACTGCTGCGCTCCGGCACAAGCGGTCAGCAGCGATCTTTCCAAGCGAACATAGACCTCTGGTTTGTCTGGCCACAGATCCAACAGCTTCAACGAAGACGCATTGTCCCAAGTCCGCTGCCGAGTCATTGCTTGCCAGTTTTTCGCCAACTCGCGCATCTTCGACCAATCCACTGGCCGCCTGGAATCGTCCATCGAACGGGTCGCAATCCATTCGGCCAGCGGTGCCAGTTCGACCAACAGATCGCCGGACAGAGTCACCGCTTTGGATTGGCTCTCCGCGAACTGCTTGATCCTTTGAGTTTCGACTTCGGCATCTGCGAGCCAGTCGCGTCCTTCGGTCGATTTGCCTCCCACGTGCAAGAACCATGCTTCAGCCGCGTCGAGTAATCGCAGCGCTCGCTCCAGCGAACCGCGAATCCCGGGCACTACTGTCGGATACCGCTTCACGATGCTCTGCAATTCCGAACGGACTGTCACGAGACTGGAAATCAACTCCGGACTGAGCCCGCCAACCTGCTCTTGTCCCGCCTGTATGGAATCGAGAACCAATGCCATCTCCGCGGTCGGGGGGACGCGATCTTTCGCGACCAGCCGCTCCCAAATCTTATGCAACCTCGTCGTCGACTCGGCGGACGAACTGCGTTTGAGTTCTTGCAGGAACCACTGGCCGAGCACTGCGGCAGACGGCTCTTTCGCCTGCGGCGGCGGAGGTTGGTTCGGAACGGGATCGACCAACAACCACTCGGCGAATTGCTTAGCCTGCGCCAGAGCTTCGGGGGAAACCTCGCTTGGGAAAAATTCTTGCAATGCCTCTTGTGTGGCGGCCTTGGTGTTTAAGTCTGACAGTCCGAATTGGCTTGACGGCAATTTCGTTTGAATGTCCTTGGCCTTATTCAGCACACCGTGAGCCTCATCTTCCCAGCCGTTGTCTTGCAGAATCTCCGCCAACGCCAGATGTGCCTCCAGAGCTTTGAAGGCGAACGGCGATCGTTGTGCGATTCGGTTGCGACCGGGATCGAGAGAACTTCGCAACGCATCACGCCACTTCCAGAGTTCCGTAAGACGAACTTTCACCGGCTCGGCGGGAGTCGAACTGGGCGCGGCGGCAGGTATCGGCTTCGTTCCCGATTCCGTGGCTGGCTTTGAGGAATCAGTTGTCCCAGACGAAGTGGCATTCGCAGCCGTTGGCGTCTCGGACTTGGCCCCTTTGCCGTCACCAGAATCTTTTGAATCCGTTGCACTCGACGCTGACTTCGATTTGTCGTCCGCGGCCGCAACCTTTTCATCCTTCGATTCGACCGGCTTCTCTTCGGTCGTCACCGTTGTGAGCGTGAAGTCGTCCGAATCTCCCAGCCAAAGGACCGATTGATCACGTGCCGATTGATGCAATTGTTCCTGAACGTAAACCACCAACTCACGCAACTTGATTCCGAAATCCTTGGCCGTCGGATCGACCTTCCGCTGTCCCGATTTCTCGGTCCAGCCGTCGGCCTCGCCCGACAGTCCGGCAATGAGATGCTGGACGAACAAAGAACCCTGCGACGTCGTCCAACTCCGCTGTCCAGGACCAGCCGCATAGAGCACAGTCAAACCTCGCAGAGAAGCCGTCTTCGTAGGTTCGGGCTCCTTCCCGACTGCATCCGCCGCCTCCCCGGCTCCTGAATTCTTTGAGCCAAGCGGAGCATTGAACGAGTTCGGCGATCCCAACATGTGAATCAATTGAGCAGCGACGTCGTTCGCTAGAGCTCCCATGCGCCAATGACTTCCCAGGCGAGAACCATCCAGAACCAGCAACGTGCGCCGCGCTCGCGAGCCACGCAATTTGTCGAGCACGTCAGACAACGGCACCATCGCCGAAGTGGTTTTATCCGGGCTGTCGGCCGTGGCCTCAATGGCGTAGAGGTTGATATCGCCTGTCGTCGTGGCTGTCGCGTGCAGCGTCAAATAGACGATCCAATGCTGGCCGGCCAGCGACTTCTCTTGAGCTTCCTCAGACAGATGCTGTGTCAGCGCCGCGCCGCTCCGAAAGTCGTCCGCGATTCGGACATCGGGGAACCGGCTGGGAAATTTTTTCCGAAGCTGTTCAAACGCGCGAGCATCCTGAGTTCCCGCCGGATTGATCGGCATCCCCAGTTGGTCATACCGCCCGATCCCGAACGCCAAGATATGGACCGACGGCGTCGCTGATGGGAGAAACAGCAGAAATCCGATCACCGAGGCTACGACGAACAAACTGGCGGCCAAGATTCGCAACTTGGTTCTTCGCGACCAACGGCTGTCCCGCGCTCCATGAGCTCGCCAGTCGCGCGCGTACCGAGATTGAATCGGTGGATGAGCGCGCCAGTCACGCGACGATGGATCGTGCGAAGCCATGAGATTCCATCCGACAAGCAAAAAACGATTGGTGGACAAGAATTGCCAATCCGCAATCCTGGCTCATCAATCTGCGGTTCAAGATCTGAGGCTGCATTTTGCCGAACTCAAACAGAAGCCAGAAGGGTGGCGAGCCCAATTCAAGTCAATTCACCGCTTTTCTTTCCGGTCCCTCGCCCCTGTACTGCAAATGTTCGAAATCTCTGCGTGGAACAAAAACTTTTCAGCCACGGATGAAACACCGAGGCTCTTCCGGCGTTCCGGGGAGGTAAGCTTCAAAGCCACGGATGAAACACGGATTGAACACGGATCAGGACGGCGAACAAGGCAAAGAAGAATAGAGTGAGGTAACGGAA
>JAYVSP010000558.1:0-3914 GCA_043775215.1 Planctomyces sp.
GCCCAAGGAGGATGCCGATGGCAGTCAGCGTTAGTGCTCCGAAACGTGTTACGACGGAAACGAAGATCGTGTCGAACGGGAGTGTGCAAGCGACGGGAAGCCGAATCGCTCGGTTCGCCGAGCCGACGGTGAAGCAGATCATCGCGGCTGCGCGGTCTCAACCGGCGCCGGCGATTAGCGGGATCGTGTTGAGTGCGATTTCCGCCGTCATCCTTTGGGCCAGTTTCACGCCGCTGGATTGGTCGCCGCTGGCGTGGATCGCTCTCGCGCCGTTGTGCGTGCTGGTGCGGCTGGAACGAGCACCTCGTTTGTGGTGGCTGACAACACTGATCGGCGGTTGGGTGTTTTGGGTGCCGACACTGCAATGGCTGCGGTTGGGTGATGCAACAATGTACGTGGCATGGGCTGCGTTGTCCGCGTATTTGGCCGTGTATTGGCCGTTGTTCGTCGGCTTGTCGCGGGTCGCGGTGCAGCGGTTCGGAGTGCCAGTTTCGGCCGCCGTGCCGCTGGTGTGGGTCGGGCTCGAGTTCGCTCGGTCACACTTGATGACCGGCTTCGCATGGTACTTGTTGGGTCACACTCAGTATCGCTGGATCGAGCTGATTCAGCTTGCCGACGTCTTTGGGGCGTATGGCGTGAGCTTTGTCGTGGCGCTGAGCAGCGCGACGCTCGCGGGCTTGATCCCCGAGTCCTGGTTGCAGCGGCTTCGACTGATTGCACCGGTACAACTTCCGGACGAGTTATGTCATTTGCCTCCTCCGGATGACGGTCCAGAGGGTGGTTCGCAACGTCGCTCTCGTGGGCAGATTGTGTCCGTCGTTGCGACATTGCTCGTGTTGGCAACGGCGGTCGGATATGGCTACGTCCGCCGCGGTCAAGCGGAATTTCAGCCCGGTCCGCGTGTGGCGTTGATTCAAGGGAATTTCGAGTCGTCGATGAAGCACGACCCGGCGGAGTTTGGGCAGATTTATCGGACTCACGAATTGCTGACCGGCTACGCGGTGCCGCACAAGCCGGACATCATCATCTGGCCGGAGACGATGTTCCGCTGGCCGCTCACGGACGCAAACCCCGACCTGAGTGAAAACGATCTGCGGCGCATTGCGCCGAGCGTTCCCGTCGAACATTGGCGCGATCCGTATGTCCGCAACGCGTTATTGGAAATGAGTCAACGCAGCGGCGCGAGCATGGTCATCGGCCTCGATCGCTTTCAGGCGGAAACATCGGGGCTGAAACACTTCAATTCGGCCGCACTGGTGACGCCCGATCGCGGTGTTATCAGTACCTACGACAAACTGCATCGTGTGATCTTCGGTGAGTACGTTCCGCTGAAGGACACGTTCCCGTGGCTAAAAGCCTTCACTCCGCTCCCCGAAGATTTCGGGATCAGCGCCGGCGATCAACCAGTCGCGTTTCGTTGCGGACAATGGCGTGTCGCTCCGATCATCTGCTTTGAGGACACCGTCCCGCATCTCGTGCGCAACATCGTGCGTTCCGCAAATCGCTCCCTCGCCCCCGCATTGGATGAGAGGGGCCTCGCCTGCCTGCTGAATCTGACAAACGACGGCTGGTTCCACGGCAGCAGTGAACTGGATCAGCATTTGATCACGTCGGCGTTCCGCGCGGTGGAGTGCCGCACGCCGGTGGTGCGAGCGGTCAACACGGGCATCTCGGCAGTGATTGACGGCGACGGGGTGATCCGCGAGCCGGATCTGTTCATCGACGGCGATGCCACTTGGGCCGCACAGCGTGAGCACCTCGAACAAGCGGGACGCGACAAGTCAGACCGCCGCATTCCGCTGTCGATGTTTGACCCAGTCCGCTCGACGTTGACCGATCCCGCAACAGGGCGCTGGCGGAAATCGCTCAACGCCACCGTGATCGACACTGTGCCGCTCGACAACCGCAGCAGTGTGTATGTCGCCTATGGCGACTGGTTCGCCGGAACATGCTCCGCCGCCTGCGTGCTGTTCGTGGTGGTGGGGTTCCTGCCGCGACGCCGAGACTCGTTGCTCAGGCGGCTCGCCTGAGACGCGTCGTCAAAGCAACGCGAATGTTGGCGAGCCGCTGCATTTCGAAAAGCGTCAATTGGCCGACAAGGCGTGTTGCAGCGCAGAAAGTCCCCGGGCTCGGACAGCTTCGAAGGCTTCGACAGTGGCCCAGCCCTCGCTGGTTTGCAGCGCGGCCAACAGTCTGTCGCGCGGTACGGTTACTTCGGCGCGAGCGATCGTCGTGGATTGCCGACCCTGTGACTTCGCCGAGTAAGAACGCGCCCTCAGTTGTTGAGGAGCGTCCACAATATTGGGCGGCGGTCCGAGCAGTTCACGATTATTCCTCCAGGCTCCGGCCGATGCACGAGACATCGGCATCGTGAGCGGTTCGTGCGTGGCGACCGAGGATCGCCAGTCGCCGATGTCCGCCAAGACCGCGGACGGTTGGGGAATGGAAACACTCGCCAAGGGCGAAAGGACAAACGACACGATCAGACAGAGACTCAGAAACGACGCAGCTTGGCGCGCCTGTGCCCAGCGTTGAGCCTGCCGGTACGCCGCCGCCGCCGCCTTCAAAACGCGGTCGCGCAACGGGGACGACAATTGCGGAAGGGCGTTCGCCTCGCGCAACAAATCGCATTCCGATGCGAATCGTTCACCCCATGAGTCGGATGTCCCGAAACGGTACTCAGCCATTGAGCACCTCCGTCGCCAGCGGCTGCAAGGAGCGGGAAAGTTTTTCCAGCGCGTACCGATACCGGCTGGCCGCGGTATTGACGGATTCGCCTAAGACCTCAGCAATCTCGGCGAAAGTCATTTTTTCCCAGATTTTGAGGACCACAACCTCGGCCTGTTCGGACGGCAACTGTTTGACGGCGGCTTGAACTTGCTCGCGCCAGTCGTCGTCCGGCAGCAACCAGACCTTCGGCCGACTCCTCCACGACTGCAACAGCTTGACCAGTTGCGAGCGGCTGCGACGCGACTCGGCCAGCTTCAGAGTTTCGTTACGGACCATCTTCACGAAGTACGCCCACGGCTGCTCGGCGGCTGCGAGCCGTTCGGGATGTCGCGCCAGATTGATCATTGCGGCGGACAGAGCGTCTTCGGCATCTTCGCGCCGACCGGAAACGGTTTCGGCATAGCGCACCAACCGAGCCGCCGTCAAATCGAACAGCCGCTCCAACGCTGGCACGTCGCCCTTGGCCAGTTGTTCGCACAACTGCGAAACCTGTAACGCCAGATTGGCCGGCGAGTCGGATGACATCGGAGGTGCTCGGGACTTTGGAAGTGTTCCGGCTCGACGGAGTTTTCGAAGTGTCGCGGAATGACTGTCTTTCAGGTTAGCCGAACATGCAGCGGAATGTGACTCCAAAGGGCTTGCCCAGAATTCCAAAGCTGTATCGAGCCACAGCACTCCCGAAGGCAACCAATAAGAGATGCCGGAAGTCGTGGATTTTGTCTAGCTCGGAGTCTAAATTGCCATCTCTTTTCCAAGATTCTCGAAAACAGTCTCCAACCGTCCGGTCTCTCATGTCGCCCGCCACTATCTCTGCTGCTGCTCCAATTGATCGCCCAACGCTGCTCGACGAATTGCGTTGGTAAGGAGTTGCGTTGGAAGAAGTCTCCCGTCCTTGATGATGGCTTCGTCTGTCTCGTGGACGTGATGGGCGAAGACAGTTCGATCATGCAGGCGACGAAACCAGAGGACAGGCAGATTATTGAGCCGACGGCGAACTTTCCATCCAGCGGAGTGAGGCGACGGATCGCGGTGTCGGACGCAAGCAATGGCGGCGTCGGCGGCGCGGAGAGAGAAAACGCGTCGCGTGGATGCTGATTGCGGAGCCGGGTCCGCAGCGCGGGAGATCGCGATTACGATGTCAACGACGATGGCGTGTTGGCCATCGGACGATCAGCAGCAAGAAG